>JACDGR010000147.1 GCA_013821525.1 Actinomycetota bacterium | reverse complement strand
GTCCCACGTGAGGTACTGCAGCGGCTCGTCCTTCGGGTCGGTCGAGCCCTTGACGCGCTCCTTGAGCATGCGGCCGAGGTGGAAGTAGAACCAGAGCTCGGAGCGGCAGTCGTCCTTCGGCTCGACGGCCTTGAAGTGCCACTGCAGCAGACGCTGCGTGTTCGTGAAGGAGCCGTCCTTCTCGAGGTGCGTCGAGGCCGGCATGAAGAAGACCTCCGTCGCGATCTCCTCCGGCTTCAGCTCGCCGGACTCGATCTCCGGGCTGTCGTACCAGAACGACGCTGTCTCGATCTCGACGAGATCTCGCACGACGAGCCAGTCGAGCTTCGCGAGCGCGAGCCGCTGCGCCCTGCCGTTCGCCGAGCCGATCGCAGGGTTCTGCCCGACGACGATCTCACCCTTCACCTTGCCCTCGAGCATCTGCTGCGTCGTCCAGTACGCGGAGTGGTCGTCGTCGATCCGCGGCAGCCAGCTGAAGCAGTACTCGTTCTTCGCGGTTGCCTGCGCGCCCCACCACGCCTTCAGGAGCGAGACCATGTACGCGTCCATGTGGCCCCACCACCCTGCATCGGCGCGGTAGCGCTCGATCCACTCGTGCAAAGGCCGCGGGTCGTCGACGTGCGGCATGTTCAGGTAACCGGGCAGCGTGTTGAACAGCGTCGGGATGTCCGTCGAGCCCTGGATCGAGGCGTGCCCGCGGAGGGCGACGATGCCGCCACCGGGCCTGCCGATGTTGCCGAGCAGCAGCTGGATGATCGAGGCGGTGCGAATGATCTGCACGCCCGTCGTGTGCTGCGTCCAGCCGACCGCGTAGACGAAGGCGGCCGTCTTGTCGCGACCGGATGCCTCACAGAGCGACTCGGCGACGTAGAGGAACTCCTCCACCGTGCAGCCGCACGACTCGGCGACGAACTCCGGCGTGTACCGGGCGAAGTGGCGCTTCAGGATCTGGAAGACGCAGCGCGGATGCTGCAGCGTCGGGTCCTCCTCGGGCGGCTCTCCACCTTTCAGCAGCTTGCTGCCGCCGCCGTGCCCTGCTTGCTCGCCCGACGGCGGGGCCCCACCGGAGCCGAGCGCCTCCATGCCCTCGTACTGCCAGGTCTCGTTTGAGTAGGTCTTTTGCTCGGGGTCGAAGCCGGAGAAGATCCCGCCGAGGTCCTCCGTGTCCTCGAAGGACTCTTCGATGATCACCGGGGCGTTCGTGTAGCGCTTGACGTACTCGTCGAACCAGCGCTCGCCCTCGAGGATGTAGTTGACGATGCCGCCGAGGAAGGCGATGTCGGCCCCTGCGCGGATCCCGACGAACTTCGTCGCCATGGCGCTCGTGCGCGTGAAGCGCGGGTCGACGTGGATCAGCTTCGCGCCACGCTCACGGGCCTCCATCACCCACTGGAAGCCCACCGGGTGGTTCTCGGCCATGTTCGAGCCCATGATCACGATGCAGTCGGAGTTCTGCAGGTCTTGCTGGTAGTCGGTGGCGCCGCCGCGCCCGAACGAGGTGCCCAGACCGGGCACCGTGGAGCTGTGTCATATCCGGGCCTGGTTCTCGACCTGGACGACGCCGAGAGCCGTGCACAGCTTCTTGATCAGGTAGTTCTCCTCGTTGTCGAGCGTCGCCCCACCGAGGTTCGCGAGTGCGAGCGTTCGGCGGTTCTCGGCATCCCAGTCGGAATCGCGTGCCTCGACGATGCGGTCGGCGATCATCTCCATCGCCGCCTCGAGCGGGAGCTCCTCCCACTCGGTCGCGTAGGGACGGCGGTACTTGACCTTCGTCTCGCGCAGCGGGCTCGTATGGAGGCTCTTGGTCGCGGAGCCCTTCGGGCAGAGGCGGCCGCGTGAGATCGGGCTCGCCGGGTCACCTTCGACCTGCGTCACCTCGCCGTCCTGCACGTAGACGAGCTGCGCGCAGCCGACGGCGCAGAACGGGCAAATCGAGTGCGTGACCTTGTCGGCGTCCTCGATCCGCGGGCGCAGCGCCTGGGAGCGGGGGGAGCGGGCTGACTTCCCGGTTCCGAGCATGTCGCCCTCGCGCAGCTGGCGGACGACCGGCCAGGCGTCGATCAGCTTCGTGAATCCCACGGGTCACTAGTCTCGCGCAACGGCATCCGTGAAACGCTGCGGGCTTGCTGCTCGGAGGCGGAGCCACCTTCAGGTCGAGCGTTACAGCGGAAGTGCGGGAGCCCGGTCGACGAGCTCCGCGTAGCGCCCGCCTCGTGCGACGAGCTCGTCATGGGTTCCGCGCTCGACAATGCGGCCCTGGTCGAGGACGAGGATCTGGTCGGCATCCTGCACCGTGGAGAGGCGATGGGCGATCGCGATCGTCGTCCGGCCTTCGGCGAGCTGGTCGAGCGCATCTTGCACCTGGCGCTCGGTCTCGGTGTCGAGCGAGCTCGTTGCTTCGTCGAGCACCAGGATCGGCGGGTTGCGCAGGATCGTGCGGGCGATCGCGATGCGCTGCTTCTCGCCGCCCGAGAACCGGTAGCCCCGCTCGCCGACGACGGTGTCGTAGCCCTCGGGCAGAGACGCGATCAAGCCGTGGATCTGCGCTGCCATCGCAGCGCGCTCCACCTCCTCGTCTGAGGCGTCGGGCTTTGCGAAGCGCAGGTTGTCGCGCACGCTCGCGTGGAAGAGGTACGTCTCCTGGGAGACGACGCCGACGTTGCCGGCGAGCGATGCGAACGAGAGGTCGCGCACGTCGATGCCCTCGATCGACACCGAGCCCTGCTCGACGTCGTAGAGCCGGGCGGTCAGGTACCCGAGGGTCGTCTTGCCGGAGCCGGTCTCACCGACGAGCGCGGTCTTCGTGCCCGGTGGGACGCGGAAGGTGATGTCCTCGAGCGTCCAGGCCTCGTCTCCGTACCGGAACCAGACGCCGTCGAACACCACTTCGCCCGCATGGTCGAGCTCGCGCGCGTCGGCGCGCTCCTCGATATCGACGGGCTGGTCGAGGTAGTCGAAGATGCGGTCGAACAGCGCGAGCGAGGTCTGCACGTCGAGGCTGACGCCGAGCAATGAGCCGACGGGGAAGAACAGCCGAGTCTGCAAGGTGGTGAAGGCGACGAGGGTCGGGACGCTGACCGCGTGCGAGCCGTGGGCGAGTGCGAGCCCGCCGAAGAGGTAGACGGCAGCCGGCATGACCGCGAACGTCGTCTGGATCATCGCCATCATCCAGCGTCCGGCCATGCGCTGCCGGATCTCGAGGTCGGAGAGAAGCAACGACTCGGACTGGAACCGGTCGGCGAGCTCCGAGGTGCGTCCCATCGTCTTGCCGAGGAGGATCCCCGACACGGAGAGCGATTCCTGGACGAGGCTCGACATGTCGGCGAGCGTCTCTTGGGTCGAGGTGGCGATCTTGCGCCGCTCGTTGCCGACGCGGCGCGTCAGCAGCACGAAGACGGGGATCAGCGCGAACGCGAAGATCGACAGCTGCCAGCTCAGGGCGGCCATGCCGATCATCGTCGCGATCACCGTGGTCGCGTTCGAGACGATCGACGTTGCGGTGCTCGTGACGACGTTCTGCACGCCGCCGATGTCGTTCGAGATACGCGACTGCACCTCGCCGGTGCGGGTGCGCGTGAAGAACGCGAGCGAGAGCCGCTGCAGGTGACGGAAGACGGCCGTCCGCAAGTCGTGCATCACCCGCTGGCCGACCTGGTTCGAGAGCAGCGTCTGCCACACGCCGAGCACACCGGTGACGACGGAGATCACGATCATCCCGCCCGCATCGAACGACAGCCGCGTCGTGTCGCCGGACTGGATCGCCTGCAGCACGCCGCGCAGGAGGAATGCCGGCACGACGCCGACCGCGGCCGAGAAGAGAATCAGCCCGAGCACCGCGCCGAGCCGCAGCCGGTGGGCGCGGAAGAGGCCGGCGATCCGTCTCAGGTTCGCGCGGCGGACAGCAGGGTCGCTCGGCCGGTCGGGCGGCTCGCCGGAGGCGGAATGGAACGGGCGAGGCATCCCGGCACGGTAGAGAACCCGGCTAGTCTCGCGTCGTGCGCCGGGTCTGTGTTTTTTGTGGAGCATCGAGCGGTCGCTCCCCCGCCTACGCCGACACAGCCCGTTCCCTTGGAATCGCTGCAGCCGAGCGTGGCCTCGGTCTCGTCTACGGCGGCGGGCGCGTCGGCCTGATGGGTGCCGTCGCCGATGCCGCGCTCGCAGCGGGCGGCGAGGTGATCGGTGTGATCCCGCAGGAGCTCGTCGATCGCGAGCTGGCGCACGGCGGACTGTCGGAGCTACATGTGGTCGGTTCGCTGCACGAGCGCAAGGCGCTGATGGCCGAGCTCGCCGACGGGTTCCTCGCGCTGCCCGGCGGGTTCGGAACGCTCGACGAGCTGTTCGAGCAGCTGACCTGGTCGCAGCTCGGATTGCATGCGAAGCCGATCGGGCTGCTCGACGTGGAGGAGTACTGGCGTCCGCTGATCGCGCTCGCGCGCCACGCGACCGAGGAGGGGTTCGTGCGCGAGTCCGACCTTGGCGCGATCGCCGTGGCAGGCGACGCCGACGGATTGCTCGACCGCCTGGAGCGGATGACGCGCGAGGAGCGGCCCCGCCCGAAGTGGTCGCGGCCGCCAGCGCCCTAGAGAGGCCTCGCTAGGCGTCGAATGCAGGTGGAAAGGTGACCTGGCCGCGGAGAGCCGGGTCGTAGGCCGAGAGCTTCCGCACCATCCAGGCTGCGTCCCAGTCCGGGTTCGGCGGCAGCAGCCCGAGGGGCGTTGCCGGTTCGAAGCCGAAGCGCGGGTAGTACTCGGGATGGCCGAGAATCACGACGAACGGCGCGCCGGCGTCGTCGGCGAGCCGGAGCACCTCGCGGGTCAGCGCAGAGCCGATGCCGCGCCCCTGATGCGCGGGCGCGACCCCGAGCGGGCTCAGCTGCAGCACGGGCGTTCCTTCGAGATCGACGTGGCAGAGCATCACGTGACCGACCACCTCGCCGCTCTCCTTCCAGACGAGCGAGACGACCGGCGGCACGAGCGTGACGACCCTGACGCCGTCCTCGTTTCCGAAGGCGGCGCGGTGGACCGCGACGATCGCGTCCTTGTCCTCCGGACGCGCGGGGCGAATCACGTGGTCAGCGCAGGGCTTGCCGAGAGCTCGCTGAGCGTCAAGCCGAACACCTCTGCGAGCGCGTGCGCCGCAGCGGGTCGCACGTCGTCGACTGAGATCGGCCGCTCGAGCTCGCGTGCGAGCGACGTGAAGGCGAAGCCGTCGAGCCCGCACGCGGTGATCCACTCGGTGAACGGCGCCGGGTCGAGGTCGACGTTCAGGGCGTACCCGTGGGTCGAGATCCACTTGGAGAGATGGATGCCGATCGAGGCGATCTTGCGCGGCGGCGACTCGAGCCAGACGCCGGTCAGCCCATCGATCCGTGTCGCCTCGACACCGAAGGTCGCAACCGTCCTGATCAACGCTTCCTCCAGATCCCTGCAATAGCGCTTGACGTCTTCGCCGTGCCGAGTCAGATCGAGGATCGGGTAACACACGAGCTGGCCCGGCCCGTGAAACGTTGACTTCCCGCCACGGTTTACCTCGACGATCGCAACGTCCGCGCCGTCGGGCACGTGCACCTCGCCCTTCTCCGTGCGCCGGCCGAGCGTGATCGTCGGCGGGTGCTCGAGGAAGAGAACGGTGTCGGGCGCGGAGCCCTCGGCCACCTCGGCCGCGATCTGCTGCTGCAGCTCGAGAGCCTCGCGGTAATCGACGATGCCGAGGTTGATCAGGTGCGCCTCGCGGCTCATGCCAGGAGCGTAGCGAGCTGCGAGACGAAACCCTGGAACCTGGGCTGAACCTGGTTCCAGGGTTCCCTTGGAGCGGTCAGGCCCCTGGCCGTGGGTAGGTGGAGGCGAGCATCCGGTCCCACAACCGGTCCGGCAGGACGGCGTGCAGGCCGACGAGCAGCCGGGCCGACGGCGTCACGAGGTAGCGGGGCCGCGGGCTGCGCGCGGCGAGCGCTTTCTGGATCGCCTTCGCGACGCGATCCGGCTCGCCGCCGAGGCGCGCCAGCAGGCCCCGTTCGTAGGCACTGACCGTCGTCGCACCGACGTAGGCGTCGTAGCCGCTGTACGGGCCATCGTCGGGCGAGGTCTCGGCGAGCTCGCCCGCTGCGGTCGCCGAGAACTCGGTGCGGATAATCCCTGGTTCGACGAGCACGACCTGGATCCCGAAGCCTGCGACCTCGAACCGCAACACGTCCGACAAGGCTTCGAGCGCGTACTTCGACGCGTGGTACCACGCAGCGCCCGGAAAGCTGAGCTTGCCGCCCATCGAACCGACGTTGACGATGCGTCCCCGCTGCGCCCGCCGCATACCGGGGAGGACGAGGCGGCACAGCTCGAGCGGCCCGAACACGTTCGTCTCGAACTGGCGCCGCGCACGGTCGAGCGAAACGGACTCGACCGCACCCGACTGGCTGAAGCCAGCGTTGTTGACGAGCGCGCCGACCGATCCATGCCGCTCCTCGATCACCGCGACTGCGTCGACGCGCGACTGCTCGCTGGTCACGTCGAGCTCGAGGAGCTCGCAGCCTGCAGCGCGCAGATCCTCGATCGCAGCGAGCGTGCGCGCACTCGCATACACCGTCCAGCCTCCTGCACCAGCGAGTCGCAATGCGGTCGCGCGGCCGATCCCGGTCGAGCAGCCCGTCACGAGGACGGGCTGCGCATCAATAGTCGTTCTCGCCCCAGCTTTCGAGCCGTTCGCGCAGATCGCGCAGGAAGCGCCCGGCCAATGCGCCGTCGACAAGGCGATGGTCGTAGGTCAACGTCAGGTTCATGATCGACCGGATCGCGATCGCGTCCGTGCCGTTGTCGTCCGTGATCACCCACGGCCGCTTGACGATCGCGTACGTGCCGAGGATGCCGACCTGAGGCTGGCTGATCACGGGCGTTCCGTGGAACGTGCCGTAGCCGCCGGGATTCGTGATCGTGAACGAGCCGCCCTGCACGTCGTCCGGCGTCAGCTGCTTGTCGCGTGCGCGCTTGGCGACGTCCGCGATCGCCTTCGCCATGCCGAGCAGGTTCAGCGTCTCGGCGTTCTTGACGACCGGGACGATCAGTCCCTTGCCGTCGGCGAGCTCGACCGCGAAGCCGAGGTTGACGAAGTTCTTCGTGACGATCTTGTCGCCGCGGATCTCACCGTTGATGAACGGGTAGTCGCGGATCGTCTCGGCCGTCGCTCGCGCGATGAACGCGAGGTAGGTCGGGTTGACGCCGTAGGCCGCCGTGTACTCCTTCTTCAGCTTGTTGCGAATCGTCACGACCTTCGACATGTCGACCTCGATCGCGCTCGTGACGTGCGCCGAGGTATCGAGCGACTTGCGCATGTGGTCGGCGATCCCGCGACGCATCGCGCTCATCGGCTCGTAGGCCTCGTTCAGGCCGGGCTCTTGCTGGCCCGCAGCCTGCGGCTTCGGGCCAGTTGTGGTTGGCGACGCCGTCGGGGTAGCCGGTGCAGGTGTTGCGGCGGGCTGAACCGGAGGTGTGGGCGGCGCTGCCGGAGCACAGGCCGTTTCCCCGGCCGGGACTTCGGCCGCGGAAACGGCCTGTGCGGCTCCGCTTTCCAGAAAACCCTGAATGTCCTTCTTCGTGACGCGGCCGCCCGAGCCCGTGCCCGGCACCTGAGCGGGGTCGATGCCGTGCTCGGATGCGATCCGGGCGACGACGGGCGAGACGAAGGAGCGGCCATTCTCCGCAGCTGCGGGAGCGCTCTCGGTCGGCGCTGCAAGCGGCTCTGACGCCTGTCCCTCCGTCGCGGCTGCGCTCGCCGCTTCGGCGGCAGCCTGCGTCGCAGGCTCCGGCGCGGCGATCGGCTGCAC
>JACDGR010000146.1 GCA_013821525.1 Actinomycetota bacterium | reverse complement strand
GGGTGCAGTTGCTCCGAAGTTGCAGGCAGAGGCACCGGTCGGGACACCCGTGACCTCGCGGCTCATCCTGCAACCCGCGTGGACGGGCGTCACCTCGGCGCTCGGCGGCGGGCCCGTGCTCGTGCGAAACGGCAAGGCGGTGTTTCGCTCACTCGAGGACTTCACGAACGACCAGGTAACGGCACGAGATCCGCGCGCGGGTGTCGGCCAGCTGGCAGACGGTCGCGTGGTGCTCGTCGCAGTCGACGGCGGTCAGCCCGGATACAGCGTCGGGCTGACGAGCTTCGAGCTTGCCCAGACGATGCAGCGGCTCGGCGCTGTCACGGCCTCCGGCGTCGAATCCGGCGGGTCGGTCACGATGGCGTTCGACGGCCAGTTGCTGAATCAGCCCAGCGTCCCGGGCGGGGAACAGCCGGTCAAGGAGGCGCTCCTCGTGCAGTACTTCGGCGTCTACGCCGCGCAGCCACCGTTGCCGCTCCTGAACGGCGATCCAGGCCGCACGGTCGAGCCGCTCAGCTACAAGATCGTTCGTCCATCGACGGTGACCGCGAAGCTCGTCGGGCCGGACAACGTCGGGCGCGTGCTGGAGAACGCGGCCGTGCATCCCGCCGGCTCATACCCGTTCGCCTTTACGAGCTACGACGCCGAGGGCACGTGGCACTGGGTCGTGCAGGCCACCGACGATCTTGGCCGGTCGTCGACGGTCGACCGCACGTTTCGATACGACACGACGCTGAAGAGCCTGAGCGCGCCCAAGTCCGCGCGCAGCATCGCCGCGATCCGTTTCACTCTTTCTCGGTCCGCGTTCGTGCGCCTCGACATCGAGACGACAACGGGGATCGTCGTACGCGCGCTTGCTCCGGTGAGCCTGCAGCCCGGCCCCGGCCAGATCGTCTGGGACGGCCGATTGCCGCATGGCACGAGGGCCTACGGCGGCACCTACGTCGCGCACGTCGCTGCGACGAGCGCGGTCGGCACGTCCGACCTAGCGGTTCAGTTCGCCTTCAGGCGTGGGTGAATGACCACAGCTAGGCTCGCGGCGTGACGTCCTGGCTGGCCCACTACGGCGTCCTTGCCGTGCTGATCCTGATGCTGATCGACGCGGTGTTCCCCGCTGCGAGCGAGCTCGTGATGGTCTACGGCGGGGCGCTTGCCTCCGGCGCGCTCGCTCACCGGGTCGACGTCTTTGGCTGGCACGGGAGTGGGCTCGGTGCCTACCTGGCGATCGTCCTCGCAGGCGTGGTCGGCTATCAGGTCGGCGCGATCCTCGGCTGGTGGGTCGGCGAGCGTGGCGGGCGGCCGTTTCTCGAGCGTCGTGGCCGTTGGCTCCACTTGACACCAGCGAGGATCGACCAGGCCGATCGCTGGTTCGATCGCTGGGACGACTGGGCCGTGCTGATCGGGCGGATCACGCCGGTCGCCCGGTCGTTCATCTCGATCCCGGCCGGGGTGTTCGAGATGCCGTTTCGGCGCTACAACGTGCTGACGCTGCTCGGAAACACGCTCTGGTGCGCGGTTCTCGCCGGAATCGGGTGGGCGCTCGGAGCAAGTTATGAGCGCTTCCATCACGACTTCCGCTACGTCGAGTACGCGGTGGTTGCAGGGATCGTCGCCGCCGTTGCGTACTGGGTCCTGCGGCGCCGTCGCCGCACGGCCGCAACCTAAGAGAATCGATCCTCTACGATGGAATGTGCCCCATGGGAATTCCTCACGTCGACGTCAAGGCCCAGTACGCGCCTCTGATCCCCGAGCTTCAGGAGGCGTTCTCGCGCACCCTCGAGTCGGGACGCTTCATCTTCGGTCCTGACGTCGAGGGCTTCGAGCGTGAGGCCGCAGAGCTGCTCGGCACGCAGGACGCGGTCTCCTGCGCGAACGGCACCGACGCGCTCGTGCTGGTACTGGACGCGATGGGGATCGGCCCCGGCGACGAGGTGATCTGCCCGTCGTTCACGTTCTACGCAACTGCCGAGGCGATCGCGCGTCGTGGCGCAACGCCCGTCTTCGCCGACATCGACGCCACATCGCTCAACCTCGACCCGGCCGAGGTCGAGCGCAAGATCACGGAGCAGACGAAGGCGATCATGCCGGTGCATCTGTTCGGCCGCCCCGCTCCCGACCTGAGCGGCTTCGGCCTCCCGGTGATCGAGGATGCGGCACAGGCGTTCGGTGCCGGCGGCATCGCGACGTCGATCGCGTCCACGTTCAGCTTCTTCCCGACCAAGAACCTCTTTGCGCTCGGCGACGGCGGTCTGATCTCCGTCAACGACGCCGACCTCGCCAAGCGTCTGCGCATGCTGCGCTTCCACGGCTCGGAGTCGAAGAAGGAGTTCGTGTACGTCGGCTACAACTCTCGCCTCGACGCGATGCAGGCCGCGTTCCTCCGGATCTTCCTGCGGCACATCGACGACTGGAATGCGCAGCGGCGTGAAGCTGCCGCGCGCTACGGCGAGTTGCTCGACGACCTCGTCGAGACGCCGGTCGACGAGGACGGTCACGTCTACCACATGTATTGCATCCGCTCGACTGAGCGTGACCGGCTTGCGGCGGCACTCGGGGCCGCCGATATCGGCTTCTCCGTGTACTACCAGCCGCCGCTTCATCTGCAGCCGGCGCTGCGCTACCTCGGGTACTCCGAGGGTGACTTCCCGGAGACGGAGAAGGCTTCGCGCGAGAATCTCTGCTTGCCGCTGTGGGCCGGGATCACGGAGGAGCAGCAGACCGAGGTCGTCTCGGTCTTGAAGCGCGCCTCCGACCTCGTCACGTCGTGATGCGGTTCCCGGTGAACCGTCACCGGGTCTGGCAGCTGGTCTTCGACGCGGTCCTGATCATCGCTGCGTGGCGGCTCACGTTCTTCCTGCGCTTCGACAAGCAGACGCCGATCTTCTACCGGCACCTGCTCGACTGGCAGACGATCGCCCTCGTCGTTGCGCTCAAGCTTGCCGTGTTCGTCCTCTTCGGCTTCTACAACCGCTGGTGGCGTTACGTCTCGACGCGTGACATGTGGGGTGCATTCCGCGGGGTCACGGTCGCATCGGCGCTCACGTATCTCGCGCTGTTCGCGTTCCCGCCCGAGAGCACCTCGCGTCTGCCTCGCGGTGTTGCGGCGCTCGACTTCTTGCTGCTCCTTGCCTTCGTAGCCGGCACGCGGCTGCTCGCGCGAACGTTGATCGAGCGTCCGCAGGCCGGAATCGTCGCGCGCGGCAAGGAGGTTCTGATCATCGGCGCCGGGGACGCAGGGCAGCTGATGGTGCGCGAGATGCAGCGCAACCGGCAGCTGCACTACACGCCGATCGGCTTCGTCGACGACGATCCGCGCAAGCGCGGCGACCGGATTCACGGTGTGCGCATCCTCGGCACGACCGACGAGTTGCCGCACCTCCTGCGTGACAACAAGCCGGACGAGGTGCTGATCGCGATCCCGTCGGCGCCAGGCACCGTGCGGCGCCAGATCGTCGAGGCCTGCCGCGCCGAGCGCGTTCCGGTAAAGACGTTGCCCGGACTGCACGAGTTGATCGCCGGCGATCTCAACCTGGCGGGACAGATCCGGCCGGTTCAGGTCGAGGACGTGCTCGGGCGCCAGCAGGTCGAGGTCGACCTGCGTCAGGTCGCCGCGTACGTCAAGAACAAGACGGTGCTCGTGAGCGGCGCGGGCGGCTCGATCGGGTCGGAGCTCTGCCGGCAGCTCGCGCGGCTCGGTGTGGCCCGTCTCGTGCTCGTCGACAAGGGCGAGTCGCCGCTCTTCGAGATCGAGCGTGAGCTCGTCGGCGAGCGTGACTTCACGGCAGCGATCCCGGTGCTCGCCGACACGGGCGATCGCGCGAAGATGCGCCAGGTCTTCGAGCGCTACCAGCCGAGGGTCGTCTTCCACGCAGCTGCGTACAAGCACGTGGGCATGCTCGAGGCGAATCCGCTGCAGGCGGTGTCGAACAACGTGCTCGCCACGCGCTCGCTCGCCGAGGTGGCTGTCGAGTTCGGTGTCGAGCGGTTCGTGCTGATCTCGACCGACAAGGCCGCGAATCCGAAGAACGTGATGGGTCAGTCGAAGGCGTTGTGCGAGTGGATCGTCGAGTCGTTCGCTCTCCATCCGGAAGTCGACACGCGCTTCGTCGCGGTGCGCTTCGGCAACGTCCTCGGCTCGTCGGGCTCGGTGATTCCGATCTTCCGCCGTCAGATCGAGCGCGGCGGCCCGGTGACGGTGACCAATCCGGAGATGACGCGGTTCTTCATGACGATCCCCGAGGCGTCGTCGCTCGTCGTGCAAGCGGGTGCGATGGGCGGGCGCGGCCAGGTCTACGTTCTCGACATGGGTGAGCCCGTGCGGATCCTCGACCTGGCCAAGCAGATGATTCGGCTCTCGGGCCGCAAGGAGGAAGACATCCCGATCGTCTTCACGGGCTCCCGCGCCGGTGAGAAGGTGCACGAGGTGCTCTGGAACGAGGGCGAAGCCGTCGGACCGACCTCGCACCCGAAGATCATGCGCGCCGCCCGCCCGCAGATCGATGCGGCGTGGCTCGAGGAGCAGCTCGCCGAACTGGAGCGCCTCGTCGAGGAGGGCGACACGCTCGGCGTCGTCGCGAGGCTCGGGAAGATGGTCAAGGAGCCGCAGCGCACCGGCCGCGAGGCGATGCTGGAAGACACCCTCCACTAGCGGCCCGGTCGGCCTGAAACCCTTGAACCAGGTTCGTACCAGGTTCGAGGGTTGGCCCTTCGGCCTGAGCGGTGCGCGGGCCGAAACCCTGGAACCAGGTTCGAGCCAGGTTCAGGGGTCGGCCGTTCGGCAGGCCAGGTTCGCCTTTCGTGACGATTCGCGCCAGCTGCACCGCTACGGTGGTTCGGTGGATCCGCTCGACGGTTTGAACCCCGAGCAACGGCGCGCCGCCGAGGCGGTTTGCGGGCCCGTCTGCATCCTCGCCGGCGCAGGATCCGGCAAGACGACGACGATCACGCGCCGCATCGCGCAGCAGGTTGCGACCGGAGCGTTCGGGCCGACGCAGATCATGGCGGTGACGTTCACCGACAAGGCGGGGGGCGAGCTGCGCTCTCGCCTCGCGGCGCTCGGTGTACAGCGCGTGCGCGCCGGGACGTTCCATTCGGCCGCGCTCCGGCAGCTGCGTCACTTCGCGCCTGGCTCCGTCGGGCGCATCCTGCCGTCGAAGGCGCTGGCGCTGCGCCAGATCGCAAACACACTGCCTGCTCCGTTCAAGTTCCGCCCCGCGGGCGACCTCGCGACGGAGATCGAGTGGGCGAAGAACCGTCGGATCCCCGTCGAGCGTTACCGCGCCGAGGCAGCCGACCGTGAACCCCCGATCCCGCACGACCTGATGTTCAAGGTCTTCCGCGAATACGAGCGGCGAAAGACCGATGAGGGCCTGATCGACTTCGAGGATCTGCTCGAGCTCACGGTGCAGCTCTTCGAGCAGGACGTGCGTGCCGCCGAGACGTTCCGCGCGCAGTACCGCGCGTTCACCGTCGACGAGTATCAGGACGTCAACCTCCTGCAGCAGCAACTCCTCGAGCACTGGCTCGGCGATCGAGACGACCTCTGCGTCGTCGGCGACGACTACCAGTCGATCTACGCATTCACGGGCGCCGGCCCGGAGCACCTGCTCGAGGTGCCGACCCGCTATCCGGATGCCCTGGTCGTGCGGCTCGAGGAAAACTATCGCTCGACCCCGCAGATTCTGGCGCTCGCGAACAAGCTGGTTCCCAATCTCGGGGGCGCTGAGAAAGTGCTTCGCCCGGTGCTGCCGGACGGCCCCGAGCCCGAGGTACGGCCATTCGCATCACCGGAGACGGAAGGGGCGGCGATCGTCGCACGCATCCGTGCGCTCGAGTGCCCGCTCGAAGACGTGGCGATCCTGGCGCGCACAAATGCACGCCTGACTGACTTCGAGGAGCTCCTGCACGACGCCGGAATCCCGTTTCAGGGCTCGTCCCTGCTCGAGCGCGACGCCGCGCGCAGGATCGTGCGCCGGTTGGAGCGCCTCGGCGGCGGCGATGCCGCGGAGGCAGTGCGCGCGGCAGCACTCGACGCGGGCTGGCTCGAGCAGCTGCCTGACAAGCTCGGCGAGCGAGAGCTCGTCCGCCAGACAGATCTGGCCCGCCTCGTGGCGCTGGCCGCGACGTTCGACGGCGCCGCCGCATCGTTCGTCTCCGACCTTCGCCGCCGATTCGATCCAGGCGGCGACAGCGCCCGCGGTGTCAATCTCCTGACCCTGCACCGTGCGAAGGGCCTCGAGTTCGAGGCCGTCTTCATCCCGAGGTTGCAGGAGAAGGAGCTGCCGTCCAAGCAGGCGCGCACGGCGCGCGAGATCGCCGAGGAGCGTCGGCTCTTCTACGTCGGCCTGACTCGCGCGAAGCGGGTCCTCTGGGTCTCCTGGTCGGGGCGGGCGAGCCGCTTCCTCGACGAGCTCGGTGTGCAGCGCATTGCTCCGGTCGCGGCGACGGAGCGGATCCCGAGGCAGAAGGTCGACTGGTCGCCGGTCGGAGAGCGGCTACGCGCCTGGCGGCTCGAGCGCGCGCGCGAGGACGGTGTGCCGCCGTACGTCGTCTTCCACGACAGCGTGCTGCACCAGATCGCCGAGGTGCAGCCAAGCTCGATCGGTGAGCTCGCGCAGATCTCCGGGATCGGCCCCGCGAAGCTCGAGCGATATGGCGACGAATTGCTCGCCGCGCTCGCTGTCGCCTGACCCTAGCCGTCGAGTGCGGAGAGCAGGAGGTCGAGCATCACCTGCGGATCGCGACGCTCGCGCGTCGCACTCGTCGGGTCGCGCTTGTGCAGGTCGAGGGCACGCGGATCGGTCAGTGGACGCAGCCGGTCCTCGCGGATCAGCTGCTCGTCCACGCCGCCGAGGCGTCCTCCGTAGGTCGTGTACACGGGTACACCGAGCGCCGCCGCTTCTCGGTTCATCGTCCCGCCTGCCGAGACGACGAGATCCGAGTACGCGATCAGCGACTGTGCATCGACGGCTTCATCGGGCACGATCACCGACGGCAACGCGAGTGACTTGACGTAGTCCCGCTGTTCGTTCGTGCGCGGGATCACGAAGGCATGCACGCTCTCGTCGGTGCCAACGTGTTCGAGCGTCTGTGGGAACAGCGGATTCGAGTGCCGGTGATAGAGCGACACGTCGGGCGGTGGGCGCAACACGACCAGCACACGCGCCGGGTCGATGTTCCAGTCTGTCAGCACGGTGGGATCTGGCTCGAAGTCCGACAGGTAGTACTCCTCCTTCAGCCCCGGGTACTGCTGCAGCTTCGGCGGCTTCGCTCCGTAGGTCGCGAGCCGCTCGGGCGGGATCGATGCGGGCACGACGACGCGGGTCGCTGCGCGGCAACCCAGCTGGTGCTGGAGCCATGCCCACTCGTAGTCGAAGGTCGTCGAGCTCGGGATGCCGAGCCGGCGCGCGGTGATCGTCAGCTCGTGTGAGCCGTGTGCGAGTGCCAGGTCGAAGTCGCGTCGCTTGGCCCAAGCGCGCAGCGATCCGAGCCGTCCGGCCATCTGGCGCGCTTTGCCGCTTGCAGAGCGGCCGCCGTGGTGCCCGATCACCGTTGCGGTCATGCCGTGCGACTCGATCAGTTGAATCGTCTGCGCGTAGTCGCGTGCCGTGATCTCGACCGTGTGCCCCTGCGCCTCGAGGAGCTGCACGAGCGGTCGAAAGACAAGCGGATGTGCGCTCGCCGTGAAATCGACCCAGACGTTCATAGCTTCGACTCCCGGGTCATGCGAGCACGCTCTCCAATTCCACGTCACGTCGGATTCCTTCTACGTGCCGCTCGTGCCAGAGCGTGAACGCGAGCAGTCCCCAGAGCTGGCGCGAGAGATCAGCGCGACCCGCGACGTGATCCTCGAGCACGCGCGTGACGGCCTGCGGTCGCAGGAACCCCTGACG
>JACDGR010000145.1 GCA_013821525.1 Actinomycetota bacterium | reverse complement strand
AGCTGGTACTGCACCGTCACGTCGGTCGGGGTCAGGCCCGCGAGCTTCTTGAACGTTGCCTCGGCACTCTGCTGCGCAGCGGTGTACTTGCTGTAGGCCGTCTGCGCCTTCGTCTGGGCCTGCGTCTCGAGCAGCTGAGAGATCGGGTCCCGCAACGCCTTCGGGTCGGCGTAGATCTTTCCGAAAATCGTCGATGCCGCGGGCGCGAACGTCGTCTGCGGCGAGATCGTCGCGCCTTCTGTCTGCGCTGCCTGGTAGTCGGTGGCGAACCCGCGCGCCTGCGTCGTGTACTGCGACGCGAGCTCGGCGAGGCCGCTGTCGTCTTTCGGCCGGAGCGCCGTGTAGCGCTCGAGCGCAGTGACGGCATCGTTCGTGCGCTGCTTCTGCTCGTACGCGGTTGCAAGGTCGCGCCAGGCGTTCGCGTCCTGCGGATGCTGGACGGTCTTCTTCTCCAGGCTGCTGATCGAGGTGCCGCCGCCCGAGCCGAGGCTGAACGCGCTCTGGAAGGCATCGGTCAGCCCCGTCGTGCCGGAGCCGACGCCGAGGAGCACGAAGCCGAGGACGAATGCGACCGCGAGGAACACGTACGCCCACTTGGCGTGGTTGCGCAGGCGCTGAAAGAACAGCTCCTCCTGCCACGCGGGGGGCTTCTGCTTCCGCTTGTCGGAGGCAGCCGCAGCTAGCGCCGGGGGGCGAGCATTCTGCGCCGGGCGGCGCTTGCGGTGCTGCGTACCTCTCGCCACTGTGTCTCGTCCTCGCTTCGGTACCGGGTCTGTCCGTCGACGATCGTCTCGATCACACGTTCCGGCGAGCCGCCGAAGACGACTGCCGCTGCGGGATCCTCGACCGGGTGGTAGGGACTGTCCGCGAGCGACACGACCGTCAAGTCTGCGCACTTGCCGGGCGTCAGGGTACCCACCTGGTCGTCGATTCGCAGGGCGCGGGCGGCATCGCGCGTGGCGAGCGCCAGCGCCTCGTCCGCGAGCAGCGCCTCGGGCCGCTGCTGCCGGGCACGGGCGAGCACGATCGCCGTCCGTAGCTCATCGAAGAGGTCGAAGGACGGCGTCGACGCCGGTGAGTCCGTCCCGAGCCCGACGCGAACGCCGGCGGCCCGCAGGTCGGCGAGCGGGGCGATCCCGCAACCGAGGAGCGCGTTCGAGCGCGGGCAGTGGGCGACGGGCACGTCTCGCTCCGCGAGCAGCCCAATCTCGGCTCCGTCCACCTCGACGCAGTGGGAGCACAGCAGGTCGGGGCCGAGCACGGGCTCGAGCGTCGCGACGGCGCGCAGCCCCGACGGCGGCTGCAGGAACGGGGCGATCGCCGAGAGCGGACCCGTGCCGTGCTGCAGCCACTCGTTCTCGTCTGCGCTCTCGGCCAGGTGCGTGCCGACCGGAATCCCGAGGGAGAGGCACCACCGGTAGAGCTCGAGCGAGCAGGTGTAGGGCGCGTGCGGGGAGACCCCGATCTGCACGAGTGGGCTGACGGGGAGCGACGCCTGCAGGCCGGCAAAGCGCTGTGCCGCAACGTCGAGATCTCCGCCGAAGACCTCCAGGTAGACGATCGCGCGCAGGCCAAGCTCGCCCGCGGCCTGCACCGCCGCGCCTGAGAAGGAGTAGTCGGCCGTGGTCGTGATCCCCGACGCGAGCGAATCGGCGACGCCGCGGCGGGCGAGCGCGAGCATGTCCTCGGGCGTCAACAGGCCCTTGCGCTCCATGTGCGTTTCGATCCACGGGCCGAAGGCGGTTCCGTCGCCGAAGCCCGCGTAGAGCGAGTACTCGAGGTGCGAGTGCGCATTGACGAAGCCGGGCAGGATCGCGGCGTGCTCGAAGTGGCGCTCGGCCCGGCCCGCACCGACCTCCGTGATCACACCGTCTTCGAAGCGCACTCGGCCGTTCTCGATCGGCGGGCCGTCGACCGGCAGCACCCAGTCGGCCGAGAGCTCGGTCATTCCTCGGGTGTGATCAGCCCGGGTCGCCAGCGGCGCTCGAAGAAGCCGGAGAGCGCGAGTGACACGAGGTACAGGGAGATCAGTGGCACCATCTCGAGGAGCGTCGTCACTGGATCGACCCCGGGCAGCGCGACGGCGAGCGCGGTCATCGAGACGATCCCGACCCGCCAGTTCTTCCGCAGCTTGCGTGAGGTGAGGATGCCGAGGCGCACGAGCCCGAGGATGAAGAGCGGCACCTGAAAGACGATTCCGACCGCCAGCAGGACGAGCGTGACGAACGAGTAGTAGTCCTTTGCACGGATCTGGATGTTGTAGAGGTTGTCGTCGTAGTGGGTGAGGAACGAGAGCGCGTTCGGCAGGACGATGTAGTAGCCGAAGAGGATCCCGGCGATCGTCAGGATCGTCGCGAATCCGACGAGCCAGCGGACGCCGCGCTGCGTGCGCCCGTCGAAGGCCGGCGCGAGGAAGGCCCAGATCTGCCAGAGCAGGATCGGCAGCGTGATCACGACCGCCGTGAAGAACGACACCATCAGCGACGTCGTGAACGGCTCTGCAACGCCGAAGGTGATCGGGTGACGGCGCTCAGGCGGCAGCGGCTTGTTCAGCCAGTTGACGATGCGGTGATGAAAGACGTACGCACCGATGAACGCGACGAGCAGCGCGCCGCCCGCGACGAAGATCCGCTTGCGCAACTCATCGAGGTGCTCGACGAGGGTTGCCTCCTCGCCGTGCTCAAGGCGGCGCGGTAAGCGCGGCACGCGGGCTAGGTGAGGCTGTCGTCTTCGTGCCGGACCGGCTCGGAGACGATCGTCTCAGGGACGACCTCCTCGGGAGCGACCGGCTCGTGCGTGTGCGTCGCAGTCGGCAGACCTGCGAGCGTCTGGTCGTCCTTGTGCTCGCCGGTAACGGAGTCCTTGAACTCGCGCAACCCCTTGCCCAGTGAGCGTCCCATCTCCGGCAACCGCTTCGGCCCGAAGAAGATCAGGACGACGAGGAGCAGGATCAGCAGTTCGGGAACTCCGACGAAGCCAGGCAAGGTGCTCGGAGGGTACAGCGTTTGCCCCTTGCTCCGTGGCGGGTAGGCCGTCTCCCGATGGTCAAGAAACCTCTGGCGGCGCAGGTCGTCGTGATCTCGGGTGGTACGGCGGGCCTCGGCCGGGCAGTGGCCCGGCTCGCAGCAGGGCGTGGAGCCCAGGTCGCGTGGTCGCACGGGGCGACGACGCGCTCGCCGCAACGGCGGCGGAGCTGGGCGGCCCGGCGCATGCAGTCGAGGCCGACGTCTCCTCGCTCGACAGCTGCCGTCGGGTCGTCGACGAGGTGCTCGGCCGCTTCGGCCGCATCGACACATTCTGCGCGAACGCCATGGTCACCGTCTACCGCGAGGCGCGAGAGCTCGAGGCCGACGAGTTGCGGCGGGTGATCGACGTCAACTTCCTCGGCGCAGTCAACGCCTACTGGGCGGCGCTTCCGGCGCTGACCGAATCGCGTGGGGCCTTCGTCCACGTCAGCTCGGCGCTCGCCTACCGCGGCATCCCGCTGCAGGCCGCCTACTGCTCGTCGAAGGCCGCCGGCCGCGCGTTCTTCGAGTCAGCCCGCGTCGAGCACGCGAAGCACGGGATCCCGGTCGACATCTCGCTGGTGCTTCCCGGCGCGATCAATACCCCGCAGTTCAACACGGCTCGCCAGTACGTCGGCAAGCAGCCGCAGCCGGTGCCGCCGATCTACGAGCCCGAGCCCTTCGCCGAGGCCGTCGTCCACTGCTTCAGGCGGCCGGTGCGCGAGCTGCCCGTCGGCTGGGGCGCCCAGAAGCTCCTTTGGGGACAGAAGCTCTCCCCGCGCGCCGGCGACCTCGTGCTGCGCCGGACGGGTTGGGATGGGCAGCACACGGGCGAGGACAAGCCGATCGGCTCACCGGACAATCTCTTCAGCCCGCTACCGGGCGACCGGGGCGCCCGCGGACGCTTCTCGGCGCAGGCGCGCGAGAGTACGCTGTGGACATCGATCCGCCTGCGCCGGCTCCTGCTCGGCGCTGCGGTCGCAGGGGCGGCCTTGGCTAGACTGGGTAGCACGAAGTCGCGCTGAAAACCGCTTGTTCACTTGTCTTGAGGCATCACAAACCGCACCACAAGCAGTAGGTATAGGAGCAGCAGAGCATGGCGAAACTGGAACTGAAGAACCTGCACGTCGCACTCGAGGACGGGACGCCGATCGTCAAGGGCGTCGACCTGACGATCGCCTCCGGCGAGGTGCACGCGATCATGGGCCCCAACGGGTCGGGGAAGTCGACGCTCGCCTATGCGATCGCCGGCCACCCCGCCTACGAGATCACCGAGGGCCAGATCGTGCTCGACGGGGTCGACATCACCGAGGCGGGTGCCGACGAGCGCGCCCAGGCCGGTCTCTTCCTCGCGTTCCAGTACCCGCATGCGATCCCTGGCGTCACCGTCACGAACTTCCTGCGGCAGGCGATCAACGCCGTGCGCAAGGCTCGGAACGGCGGCGTCGACAACCCGATGCCGGTGCCGGAGTTCCGCAAGGCGTTCCTCGCGAAGATGGACGACCTGAAGGTCAGCCGTGAGCTCGCGTCCCGCTACCTGAACGACGGTTTCTCGGGCGGCGAGAAGAAGCGCGTCGAGATCCTCCAGATGGCGATGCTCGAGCCGAAGATCGCAGTGCTCGACGAGACCGATTCGGGCCTCGACATCGACGCGCTGAAGGTCGTCGCCGAGGGCGTCCAGCAGCTCGTCGGGCCGAACATGGGCGCGCTCGTGATCACGCACTACCAGCGAATCTTGAACTACATCAAGCCGGACTTCGTGCATGTCTTCGTCGACGGCAGGATCGTCGAGCAGGGCGGCTCGGAGCTTGCAGAGAAGCTCGAGGTCTCCGGCTACGAGGAATGGGAAGTCAAGGAAGAGGTGCACGCCTGATGGCTCAAACAGAATCCGAGATCGTTCAGGAGATCGGTGCCGATTACGGGACGAAGTACGGCTTCTCCAACCCGGACGAGGCCAAGGACTACTTCTTCAAGTCGGGCCGCGGGCTCTCGCACGAGCTCGTCGACGCGATCTCCGCGCACAAGGACGAGCCGGAGTGGATGCGCAAGTTCCGCCACAAGTCGCTCGACTACTTCAACGCGCGTCCCATGCCCACGTGGGGCGGGATGCCGTCGTTGACCGAGATCGACTTCGAGAACATCTTCTACTACATCAAGCCGACCGAGAATCAGGTCAATTCCTGGGAGGACCTGCCGGCCGACATCAAGGACACCTGGGACAAGCTCGGGATCCCGGAGGCGGAGAAGAAGTACCTCGCCGGCGTCGGCGCGCAGTACGAGAGCGAGGTCGTCTACCACAAGCTGCAGGAAAGCCTCGAGAAGCAGGGCGTGCTGTTCCTCGACACCGACACGGCGCTCCGCGAGCACGAGGACGTCTTCAAGCAGTACTTCGGGACGATCATCCCCCAGAACGACAACAAGTTCGCAGCGCTGAACAGCGCGGTGTGGTCCGGCGGCTCGTTCATCTACGTGCCGAAGGGCGTCCACATCGAGCTGCCGCTCCAGGCCTACTTCCGCATCAACGCGGAGAACATGGGCCAGTTCGAGCGCACGCTGATCATCGTCGACGAGGACGCCTACGTGCACTACGTCGAAGGCTGCACCGCACCGATCTACTCATCGGACTCGCTGCACAGCGCCGTCGTCGAGATCGTCGTCAAGAAGGGCGGCCGCTGTCGCTACACGACGATTCAGAACTGGTCGAACAACGTCTACAACCTCGTCACCAAGCGTGCGGTCGCCGAGCAGAACGCAACGATGGAATGGGTCGACGGCAACCTCGGGTCGAAGCTGACCATGAAGTACCCGGCGATCTGGCTGATGGGTGACGGTGCGCACGGCGAGGTGCTGTCGATTGCGTTCGCCGGCAAGGGGCAGCATCAGGATGCGGGCGGCAAGTGCGTGCACGCTGCGCCCAACACGACGTCGGTGATCACCTCGAAGTCGATCTCGAAGAACGGTGGGCGTGCCGGCTATCGCGGCCTGCTCGAGGTGGCGAAGGGCGCGCGCGGTGCGAAGTCGAAGGTCGTCTGCGACGCGCTGATCCTCGACGACGAGTCGCGCTCCGACACCTATCCGTACATCCGCATCGACGAGAACGACGTGAACATCGGTCACGAGGCCACGGTCTCGAAGATCGGCGAGGAGCAGCTCTTCTACCTGATGTCGCGCGGCCTGAACGAGGCCGAGGCCTCGGCGATGGTCGTCAGCGGCTTCGTCGAGCCGATCACGAAGGAGCTCCCGCTCGAGTACGCCGTCGAGATGAACCGCCTGATCCAGCTGCAGATGGAAGGGAGTGTCGGCTAGTGCAGGTCGAGCGCACCGACTTCATCTCCGTCCCGGTCACCGACGTTGAGCGGTCGAAGCAGTTCTACGGCGAGACGCTCGGCCTCCCCCGCGTCGGACATGCTGAGGATCAGGGCTTTCCCGAGTACCAGCTGGGCGAGAACGTCAGCCTCTACCTGTTGAAGATGGAGTCGATCGGCGGCACGTTCACGGCACCGCACACAGCTTCGATCGCGCTGCGCGTGCCGGACGTCGCGGAGGCGCGCAAGAAGCTCGCGGCGAAAGGCGTCGTCTTCGAAGGCGAGATCTTCGACACGACCGTCTGCCGCATGGCGCACTTCAAGGATCTGGACGGCAACGTGTTCATGTTGCACCGACGGTACGCACCTCAGTCATGAGCACGACGATCACGCGCGATCAGGCCGCCCAGCGGTTCGAGGAGCTGCCCCTGCCGTCGACCTCCGACGAGCACTGGCGCTTCACCTCGTTGCGCGGCTTCGACCCGCAACCGGCAGACGTCACCGCCGCGCGGCAGTCGTCGGGCGACATGCTCGACCTCGACGTCTCCGGTCGTGCCGTCGTGACCGAGAACGGGATCGAGATCGTCTCGGCGCCGGAGGGCGTCACCTTCGCGCCGCTGCCGGCCGAGTATCCGTCGAAGCTGATCCCTGACGACGACAAGTTCGCCGTCGAGAACCTGGCGCGCTGGGAGCACGGCTTGCTCGTGCGCGTGCCGAAGGGCGTCGAGCTCGAGAAGCCCCTGTACGTCAAGGTCACCTCGAACGGCGGCTCGCTCTTCTGGCGCATGGTCGTCGTCGCGGAGGAAGGCTCGCGCTTCACGCTGATCGAGGATCTCTCGTCGGTCGCGCCGGACACGGTCGCCTACACGAACGCGGTCGTCGAGCTCTTCTGCGAGCCGGCGTCGAAGCTCGAGTACGTCTCGTTGCAGAACCTCTCTCAGGAGACCTGGCACTTCGGTCGCCACAAGGCGTGGCTCGAGCGCGACAGCGAGCTCGACTGGGTGATTGGCGGCTTCGGCTCCAAGCGCGGCAAGGTCTGGATCGAGAACGACCTTGCCGGTGAGGGCGCGACCTCGCGCGTCACCGGCGCGTACTTCGCCGACGGCGACCAGCATCTCGATTACGACACCTTCCAGGAGCACATCGCGCCGAACACCGAGAGCGACTTTGCGTTCAAGGGTGCGCTACGCGAGAACGCGTCCGCTGTCTGGCGCGGGATGATCCGCGTCGAGAAGGACGCGCAGAAGACGAACGCCTACCAGGAGAACCGCAACCTGCTGCTCTCCGACAAGGCGCACGCCGACTCGATTCCCGGCCTCGAGATCATGGCGAACGACGTGCGCTGTACTCATGGCGCGACGCTCGGCAAGGTCAGCCGCGACGAGCTCTTCTACCTGATGGCCCGCGGCCTCTCGCGCGAGCAGGCCGAGCGCCTGATCGTGCGCGGCTTCTTCCAGGACGTGCTCGACCGCATCGAGCTGGAGCCGGTGCGCGAAGCACTCGGCGCCGCGCTCGAAGCCCGCATCCCGCAGGCCTAGCCACATCCTAAACGGACGTGCCCCGGGGTTTGGCCCCGGGACATTTCTGTATCCGGCG
>JACDGR010000004.1 GCA_013821525.1 Actinomycetota bacterium | reverse complement strand
CTCGCATGGTGATGCTCGCGGAATCTAAGGACAATGCCGAGAAATCGGCGGTCGACTCCGCCGTGCGTCGGGTCTACCGGTTCCTGGACGACGCCATCGCGAGCATCGGTGGCATCGAGGTTGCGGCCGGGGTATGCGGTACCGACCGCGGAGACCTTCGACGCTCGCTTGATCGCAACGGCCGCCGCGTTTGTGTCGACCACGCGATCGCGATCGGCGCTCGGCTGCGCAGCTACAACGCGGGGCTCGCCGCGAAGCTCGGCTCGGCGCTCGTCGAGACGTTCGACCTGGATGTATTCCCGCGCGTCTCGCTAACCGACAAGGAGCGCGCCGATCGGCTCGAGCGACTGGTGCTGAGCATGCCGCTCGGCACGCAGCTGCTTGCTGAGACGTTGGGAGCCAAGCTGTGACCGACACCGCCCTCGACGCCGACCGCCGATGGATCGCCTCGCAACTCGGCGCGATCGGCGGCGACGGCA
Source organism: Actinomycetota bacterium (assembly GCA_013821525.1). Classification (GTDB taxonomy): domain Bacteria; phylum Actinomycetota; class Thermoleophilia; order Gaiellales; family Gaiellaceae; genus PALSA-600. The sequence goes on along the minus strand of JACDGR010000004.1, from coordinate 35,425 downwards.
TCCGCGTCCTCAAGCGCATCGTGGAGCGCGTTCGTATCGGCGAAGGCCAGTACGGCTCCCTCGATATCGCAGCCGATCGCCGTGACCCGCGCAGCGAGGGCTGCGACGAGCTCACCGATTGGTTCTGGTATCGCGCCTGGCAAGAGGTCGCGGCCAACGATGCCCGGCTTGAGCGGCTGCGGTGTGACGCGCACGACGAGATCCATGGGCTGATCGAGCCGGGGCTGCGCGAGTTGGCGAGCTTCACGATGCCGGATGGTGACGCGTGAAGGCGAAAACCATCGGCGCTGGGATCTTCGTCTCGCATGCGTTGCAACGGCACGGGGCGTTGTTGCGTTCTCACGACGTCCGGCTCGTGCGGTTCGCCGACGAGCGGGCACGGTTTCAACTCGATCACGCGGCGCAGCTCGAGCTGCACCCCGTCGTCGGCGACAAGCTCGAGTGCTCGTTGTTCTGGGGCGACGACGAATTCATGACGGCGGTGGACGTGTACGCGGTGCACCCGGGTGCCTTCGTCGACGTTCGCGGCGTTTCACCGATCCACGAACTAGACAAACCGGAGCGCGCGCGACTGCGGCGGTATCCGGAGACCACAAGAAATCCACAACTCACCAAGACGGAAGCGGGCGGATAAATGGGACGCAAGGCAGTCAGCACAGCCACAGACCGCGCGCTCGGCGCGAAGCCTTTGCTCGCAACGGTGTCGCCGATCCGGAAACAGGACGATCCGTTCCACCTGTTGTCCAGGATCTTTCCGGCCATGCGAGACGGGGCACTCGAACGGCTCGTCGAAAGCATTCGAGCGGAAGGCCAACACGAGCCGATTGTCATGTTGGACGGCCTGGTACTGGACGGCCGCAATCGGTACCTCGCCTGCGAGCAGCTCGGCGTCCAGCCGCTACTCCGCGCTTTCGGATCACGACCCGAGGACGGCGGCGATCCGCAGGGATTCGTGATTGCCGAGAACATCCATCGCCGGCACCTGACCGAGACGCAGCGAGCGCTGATCGCGAGCCGGCTGGCACAGATGCCTGTGGGCAGGCCGGGTAATTCCGAAAATTTTCGTAATTTAACCCAGCTAGAGGCGGCCGCCGCGCTCGGCGTGAGCGACCGCAGCGTCCAGCACGCCAAAAAGGCCGAGGACGCGCTCAAAGATCACCCGGCGCTCATGGAATACCTCGAGGCTGGCGAGATTACCGCTAGCAAGCTCAGCTCGCTCGCTGATCGCGACGACCTGGCCGAGGTGTCCAAGCGCGTCGAGGCCCTGGTCGCGGAAGGCGAGAAGCCCAAAGCGGCGCTCAAGAGCGTTCTGATCGAGCTCCACGACGGCAGCGGCGTGTCGCAGACCAGCGGACGCGGCAAGCCTGCATGGCTCATGCAGGCGCTCGTGCGTCACTACTCGAGACACGGCCACACCGTTTGCGACCCGGTTGCCGGATACGGCTCCACACTCAGGGCGGCTCGAGCAGAAGACCGCCTAGCGATCGGCGCCGAGCTCGTGGCAGAGGTGGCGACGACGGCTGACGACCCGGATATCCGAACCGGCGACTACCGGGTGGCACTCGCGGACGTCAACGTGGTTGATGCGGTCATCTGCGACCCGCCGTACGGTAGTCGCACTCATTCGTCCGAGCAGACGCGAAGCGACTGGTCGAGCGCGGCTGGGCTCGCTCCCACGTACGCCGAGTGGACGGCCGACGACGTAAACCAGTTCGTCGATCACTGGTCGCCGCGGTGCAGCGGCTGGATCGTAGCGCTCACCGACTCGGACCTCGCTGGCGTTTGGCGAGACGCGTTCGATCGCGTGGGGCGCACCTCCTTCGCTCCAATCCCGTGCGTGATTCGCGGCATGGGCGTGCGTATGACGGGCGACGGCCCAGCGTCCTGGACGATCTACGCCATGGTTGCGCGCACTAAAGATCAGATCGACTGGGGCTCGCTACCTGGCGCATACGTCGGCACGAAATCGCGCGAGCTCTGGGGCCCCGACGAAGACACGGACGTCGAGGAGGCGGCCGATGGCGTTTAAGCGACACGCCGAGGCCGAAGCATTCGAGTACGCGGTCGGCGCGTACCTGCGAGCGTGCGGGTACCGAACCTTCGGCGAGTCGCTGAACTACCAGCAGCGCGGGGCTCCGCTCGCTCGAGGCGACCAGGGAGCCGACTCCTACGCGGGCGCGGATATATCCGCGATGAAGAACGGATCGCTGTCGTTCTTCGAAGTGAAATGGAAGTCGGCCACGTTCCCGCACAGATTCGGCAAGGGCCGGCTCACAGGGATCGATGTCGATTCCTATAACGCGTACCTCAAGCACGAGCGCGACGGCGGCTCGTCGGTCGTTATCGTGTTTTGCCACCAACTCGAACGTGAGGTTCGATGCGCAACGCTCGCGCACCTTCGAATGATCGAGTCACACCGGTGCACCCAGCAGCAATACCCCGGGTCGAAGGGCGGGATGGTCAACTGGTTCTTCGAGCAAATCCCGCTGTGGATGCCGTACGAGGACCTCGATCAGCTAGCCGACAACTTCAGACGATCCGGCAACGCGATCGCCCCGCCGCGCGCGCCAATCACCGACCCGATCGCCCCACAGCCCGAGGTTCAGGTGCCGATGTCGATGATCGCTCCTGCCTGGAAAGGCGAGCCGGCGCCACAAAAGTCGTTCTTGTTCACCGAGGTCGAGATCCCAGACGTGGACCGCGGCAACGGCGGTCGCAAGATGAGCCGAGGGCGCTAGCACGTGGCCCGCATGTCCATCGACGACTCCGTGGCTCGCGATCCGCGGATCACCGAGCTTGCCAAGGTCCTCAACTGGAAGCGCCGCGAAGTCGTCGGCTGTCTCGTCCAGGACGTCTGGCCGATTTGCTACGACCAGGCCACCCACCTGGTCTCGGCGCGCATGATCGACAGCGCTGCGGACCACCAGGGATTCGCGGAAGCGATGATCGAATGTGAGCTCGCGCGCCGTGATCGCAGCGGGAAGCTGCGCGTATCGGGCGCGCGTGAGCGCGTGAAGTACATCAAAGACAAGGCTGAGGCAGGAAGGGAAGGTGGAATCAAGAGCGGGATTTCACGGCGGAAAGGTACGAAGCAAAACACGAAGCAACCAGAAGCTGGCGGGAACCCTCCGGATCCGGTTAATCCTTCTGCTCCGGATCCGATTCCGGCTAATCCTAATAAAACTAAGAACCCCCTAACCCCCCAAGGGGGGCTTTCTTGCGATTCGTTTTTTTCGGTTAGTTCGGATTCGGGGGAGACCCACCAGCGAACCGTTGCCGTGGTTCTCGAGAAGCTCGGCGGCCACAGCGGCACGAGCTTCTCTGGAACTCCGCAGCATTCGAAGCTGATCGCCGATCGGCTCAGCGACGGGATCACCGAACTCGATCTGCGCAAGGTCGTCGCGTACTGCGCGCTCGAACTGGGCTGGCGCGACAAGCCGGACATGAAAAAATACCTGCGCCCCGAGACGCTGTTTAGCCCGAAGGGAATCTCGAAGTACCTCGACGCAGCACGCTCGTGGTCGCGAACGCTCGACGGGATCGGCGAGCTCGAACATGCGCAAGCCGTTGGGGGTGCAGCATGAGCGACGACGAGCGAGAACGGGATCCCGAAGTCGTCGAGGACGAGTTGCTTCGTTGGCGCACGCTTCGCGATCCGTCGCGCACCGGCGATCCAGGACCGTTTCAACCTGCCCGAATCGTCGACACGGTGCCGTGTCGATCTCGCTGCGGGACGTTAGCTGATTGGCCGCAAGAGGCTGAGGACGCGCTGGCGATGTGGGACCGCAAACTCGCCAGTGACGACGAGGCTGGGCTCGACAGGACGCGGATCGCGTTCTGCGACGCGTGCACCAAGCTCGGCAAGGGCATGCAGGGCGATCGGAACCGCAAGGCTGTCGAGGCCATGCGCGAGGCGATCGTCGAGCTCAAGAGCGCCGGAAACCCCCGGGGCGAGAAGACCCTGATCGCGAAGATCGAGCGCATCGGCCACCCCGATATCAGCGGCCTACTCGACGCGATCGAGCAAAGCCGCAAGACCACCGGCAAGACACGCCGGTCAAGCGAGATTCTATGAAATCGACTGCTTGCAGCCCTTCAGAGCAAGCGGGGCTGAGGTGATCCGGTTCGACGTGCTCGGCACCCCGGCGCCCAAGGGCAGCAACCGCGCGATGCTGATCGGCGGAAGGGCTCGATTCGTCCCTGGCGGCTCCAAGGTAAACGCGGAGAAGCAGCGTGGGTTCTCGGCTGCGATTCGCGAAAAGATCGCGGAGAACGCAAGCCAATGGGGTTTGGCGCAAGGTCCTGCGTTTGTCCGGACAGCGCTGAGCGTTCACATTGTTTTCCGGCTGGCGCGACCGGGCGGCCATTGGGGTAGTGGCAAGAACGCTGGGCGATTAAAACCGGGCGCACCGCTGGCACCGGCCACGGTTCCGGACGTCGACAAGCTGGCCAGGCACGCGATCGACGTGCTCACCGGATCGATCTTCGATGACGACTCGCGAATCGTCGAGCTCGTCGTGCGCAAGGAGTACGCCGAACCGGGGCGTGAAGGCGCGACGATCAGCGTCGACGAGTGGCGGGAGCCGTGACGCTATCGCTTCGCAGCCAGGGGCTGCCCTGCCGCCTCCAGCTGCCGCCTCACCGCTTTGGGGTGCCTGAGCAACTCGCCCAGGGCGTAGGCCACCGCCCGCGGGATCTCGTGCTTGCCGGTCTCCCACCGCGACACGGACTCGAGCGTGACGCCGAGAAGTCCGGCGAGCTCGCCCTGGCTCAGCTCGGCAAACTTGCGCACGAGCTTGAACTCGCCGCCCGTGCGGATGCCGCGCTCGACACACTCCGTAGCATCCTGGCGGAGTATCTGGTCGGCCTCATCAAGCGTGTATACGGTCTCGCCGTCGATTTGTTTTGGCACGGTTCCCTCCTAGAAAATGGTGACGATGATCAGGTTGGCTTTGATTGCGACGATCAAGGTCAGGTCGTCGCCGTCTGCATCGATGCCGCCGGTAACCTTCCAGTTATCGCGCTCGGCCTGATAGGCGGCATTCGTGGCCGAAGCGATCGCGCTGAAAAGGTCGCGACCCTTCACCTTGCGATCGCGCATCCGCTCGATGGCGTGCACGCTCACGACCACGTCGCCCCGTGCTGCCATCCGCTTGATCTGGTCGAGCACAAAACAAGAGTAACCCGCGTTAGACATTTCGTCAATGCGCAAATTAGACGTTTCGTCATGTTCGCACGCTCGAAAGGCAGCGCCAAATGGTAACCGCCCTCAAGAAACGACCCGCGCCCATGGACCATCTCGCCGAGCTCGAGGCGGCAGCAGGAAGGTTCAACCATGACCGCTAGGCAAAGCGTAATCGGACAAAGGTTCGGTTCATTTGTGGCGTTTTGCGCGACGTTCTCAAGCACTGTGTCAGCGACACCCAGCACATGTTCCCCGGAGTCGCAGCGGGCACTGTGGCGAGCCAGGGCGATGCTGGCGGAATTGGAGGGCAAGTGAAGGAGCACTGCAAGACCTGCAAAGCCGAAGTGCCCGAGGACGTCGTCGCAACACATTGGCCCGAGGGCTACGGCCATGAGGGACTGTGCTGCGATTGCTTTGATCGGCTGTTCGGGAAGCCGTCTGTCCCAAAGACACGAGGTAAGCAGAAATAGAAAACGGCCCGCTGATGCCACTCAGCGGACCGCTCGCGTCACCCCAGCTAACACCATGATTTGTATCAACAGGGGGTGACTATGTCAAAGCAACTACACATGCAGGGGCCGGCGTTCGTGGATGAACCACAACGCGAGATCGACGACGTGGTGGAGCGGATGCGCGATCGGGCGCCCGCCGTCAAGCGGTTGACCGACGAGCAGAAGGCCGATCAAATCCTGCTCGCGAAGCTCATGATGGATCGCCACCTGGCGCGGTACGAGTTCCTGTCGAGCAGCAAGAGCCGGTTTCGGATCGTGCTCGATCTACCCGAGCCCGTGGCACACGTGAAGTTCCTTGGAGTGGACGATGACGAATAACATCGACCCCAAGCTCCGCGCCTACCTCGCCGCGCAGATCGCCATTGCCACGGCGATCGCCGACGACGACGCCGCGCCCACTGTGGTCCCGCTCGGCGACGGCCGCAGGCTACGGCTACGCAACGATGTGCCAGCGACCCGTGGCGATTGCCCAGTAGAGCGGCCGTGTCCGCACGTCCGCTGCTCGTCGCATCTCTGGGTAACCCTGGGATCGAATCGAGCTGGTAGGCGCGTCAACGGCAAGACGCCTGCAACCGACTTCAACGGCAGGCGCTACCGAAGCGAGGCGCCGAGCTGCACGCTGGATGTGGCCGACACCGTGGCGCAGACCGGCGAGATCATGGAGGTGAAAGACGTGGCAGTACTGGTGCGGATGCGCGAGAGCCAATGCCACGCCGAGCTTGCGAGCGCGATCGGCAAGCTGAAAGCCTTAGGCGTGAACCTGGAATCGTTGATGATGGGGGAGCGATGAGATCTACCCTGAAAAACACGGCCGAATCAGGGACTTACGCGACGTTAGGACAAACCGAGATCGAAGATGTCCTACTTGCACGACTTGCGATGGTAACCCCGTGAAATCCAGCACAAGTTTCAAACCCGGCCAAAGCGGCAACGTCAAAGGCAGGCCGCCCAACAACCACTCCTTGGCCGAGGCGATTCGCGAAGGTGCAAGGCCCGCCGAGCTCGTAGAAGCTGCTCTTCGGATCCTGCGCGAAGGTGAGCCTGCACAGCAGATCCAGGCGCTGAACTGGATCGCCGCGAACGGCTACAGCAAGCCGCCCGAGCGCCACGAGGTCCAGGCCGAGCAGGTACTGGACTCGCGCATGGTGGCGTTGATCGAAGCCGCTCGCATGACGCCACACGAACGTCGGAAGGCGCTCGAAGAAGAAGATGCTGACGACCACGAGAGCTGAACGCCGCGAGGCGCTCGACCGCTACCAGAACGACGCCGAGCCGCTGGCCGATTTCATTGCGCGCGTGACGCCGAAGTACACGCCGCTGCCGGCTCACCTGAAGATCGTGACCGACCTGATCGAGGAGACGCGGCACCGATCGGTGTACGCGACGATCAGCATGCCACCTCGAGGCGGTAAGACGGAGACTCTCGCACACGGCCTCGCCTGGCGCACGCTCATGGATCCGGCCTGCCTGAACTTTTACGCGACGTTCGGCGACGACCTCACACAACAGACCTCGAGGCGTGTGCGCTCGATCGTCAGGGCCGAAGGCTGTGCGATGGACGATGAGCGGCAATCGATCAACGATTGGCGGACGATCCTGCAAGGCGGGCTGCGCGCGACGAGCGTTGGCGGCGCGGTCACTGGCAGCGGTTGCAACTCGGGGCTCATGGTCGCCGACGACTTGGTCAAGGGTCGCGAGTTTGCCGAGAGCAAGCTCAACCGCGACCGCGCGTGGGACTGGTTGCGCGACGACTACATGAGCCGGCTCGAGCCGGGTGCATCGATGATCGTAAACATGACGCGGTGGAACGAGGACGACGTGATCGGTCGGCTGATGCACGATCCGCTCGGCCTCAAGTGGCGGCATATTGAGATCCCGGCGATCTCGGGGCCCGACGGTCAGCCCGCCGATGAGCGCAACGATGCGGACGTGGTCAGCTACTGGCCAGCGGTCTACAACCTCGAGGCGCTCAAGGCCATCCGCATGCGCGGCGAGTACGGTTGGTGGTCGCTGTACCAACAAAGGCCGTCCCCTCGAGGCGGCGGCATGTTCAAAGGCCAGTGGTTCGCCGATGCGCTGGTCAACATCATGCCGACCCGAGCTCGGTGGGTCCGCAGCTGGGACCTTGCGGCCTCCACCGAGAGCGATAGCGCGTACACCGCGGGTGCTTTGGTCGGGCTCGCCGATAACGCGCTCTACGTGGCGGACATGCAGCGTGGGCAATGGGGCGCGGACGTGCGCGACCGCAAGATCTTGGAGACCGCGCAGCTCGATGGCAAGCACGTCGAGATCCGGCTGCCGCAGGACCCTGGGCAGGCCGGCAAGAGTCAGAAGCCGCACTTTGCGAAGCTACTGCACGGCTACAAGGTCTCGTTTGAGATCGAGAGCGGGGCCAAGGATGTGCGCGCCGATCCGTATGCAAGTCAGTGCGCAGCCGGCAACGTTCACCTGTTGCGTGGCGCACCATGGGTGCGTGATTTCGTGGGAGAGCACGAGAGCTTTCCGGCGGCGAAGCTCAAAGATCAAGTCGACGCCATGAGCGGCGCGTATGGCCTGCTGATCGGCTCGGGCAGCGCGGTTGATCAGGCTCGAAAGCTGGCGGGCCTTGGCGGATTGCTGTCGGGCATGCGAAGATAGGATTGCGCCGGGGCGCGGCGGGGTTAGGCACGGTACGGCTCGGCCTGGCGAGTCTTGGGGACTCAGGTCCACTCTCGGTTACAGTGCGGCATGATCAATTTAATCGGCCGTCGCACCGACACCAACGGCACCCCGCACATCGATGTCGAGGCATTCCTCGTCACGCGCGCCGACAAATCGGCCATCGAGGACACGTGCACCTTGCTGCATGAGGGGAACATCGATCAGGCGAAAGCTGCGCTCGATAACATCGGGGACGAGCGGCTGTTCGCGTTCCTGCAGGCGCACCCCGATGGGGTGAGCTTCTCGGAGCCTAGCGCTGCTGGGTCGGGGTTTTTGACCTCGTAGTCACCGCAGGCGCGGGCGCGGATGCAAACGGTTCAGCGCTGTGCGGTTGATCGGCCTGGGTCGGCACGCCAAGCGGGGCCGGCGCCGCGGGCTGGATACCGTGCGGGGTCTCGACCGCAGGGGTCGGCGTCGGCTGCCCAGGCTGACCGAACGGCTGTGGCTGCACGGCGGGCGGCATGCCGACGGGCTGTACCGGCGGTTGCACGATGGGCGGCTGGGCAGCGGCCGCTTGATCGACGACGGGCGGCGCGATCGGCGCGGGGTTGGGGTAGACGACGTCGGCGGGACCCTTGGAGGGGACGTTGTTTGGATCGGTAGACATGCGGTGAGCGTGTGCGAGGTGCATGCCGAGCCTCCAATATTGGAGGTAGCAGGCGCGAACCGGTGACAACGCAGGCATGGGCAGGCGGAACGCAGGGCAATTCACCAAGGGCGTGAGCGGCAACCCCACGGGCAAGCCCAAGACCGTCGACGCTCGAGCACGCACCGATGCGTGGATGAACGACCTGACCGGCGCGGGCATCCTCGGCCGGGACAAGACGCTCGGATCGATCGGCAACGTGTCGTTTCAGCCCGATGTGGTCAGCGATATCGCCGCGCTCGGGCTGTGGCGTGGTGATGCGATTGCGGCGCGCGTGATCGAGTCGGTCCCAAACGAGGCGCTACGCCAAGGCTGGGAGCTGCAGATCGGCGATGACGAGCCGCCCGAGACCTACAAGCCGCCGGTACCGGATCCGGCCAAGTCGATGGTCGCTGCACCGGGCAGCGCGCCTGGTAAGCCGCCGGCGTTCGCGCGCAAAGACGAGGTCGACAAGGGCGCCAAAGGTCTGCAGGAGACCATCAGCAAGCAGCTCCAAGACCTCGGCCTGCTCGCCGCGCTCAAGGATGCGATGTGTTTTCAGCGTGCGTACGGCGGCGGCGCGATCCTGATCGGCGCCAACGATTACACGACAGATTTGCGTGAGCCGCTGGACCTCAAGCGGGTGAAGTCGGTCGACTGGTTGACCTCGCTCGAGCGTCGCGAGCTCATCCCGCGCTACTTCTACAACGATCCGAGGGCGCCGAAGTTTGGCGAGCCTGCGATCTATCAGCTCGTGCCGACGATCACCGGGACGCCCGTCGATGCCGAGTACCACGCGCAGTACATGGAGGTGCACGAGAGCCGTCTGCTGATCTTCCCCGGCATCCGCGTCTCTCGGTACGCGATCAGCCAAGGCGGTCAAGGCTGGGGCGATTCGATCTTGAGCCGCGTGATCAGCGCGCTACGCGACTACCAGAGCGCGCACCAATCGGGCGCGCAGCTGCTGGCCGATTTCAGCCAGGCGGTCTACACGATCAACGGGCTCTCCGACCTCATCGATCAGGACGGCCCCGGCGCGCTGATGCAACGGCTGGTGAGCGTCGACGTCATGCGCTCCACCGCCCGCGCGATCTTGGTCGACGCCAATGGCGAGAAGTTCGAACGCCAGGCCACGCCAATGTCGGGCTTCCCCGAGATGCTTGACCGGTTCTCCACCCGGCTTGCCGCGGCGTGTGACATGCCGCTGACGCTGCTCATGGGGCAGAGCCCGGGCGGACTGAACGCCACCGGCGAGAGTGATATCCGGTTCTTCTACGATCGCGTGGCGAGCGTGCAGGCGCTGCAGGTGGCACCGGCGATCTTGCGCATGGTTGAGATCTGTCTCGCCGCGATCGGCGAGGACCCCGACAAGGTCAACCACAGCGTTCGGTTCAAGAGCCTGTGGCAACCGAGCGAAAAGGAATCGGCTGAGGCGCACTATACGCAGGCGCAAGCCGATGCCGTGTACATCACCAACCAAGTGGTGTCGCCCGAAGAGATCGCGCTCTCGCGGTTCGGCGGCGACCGGTTCTCGTACGACACGCACATTGACTTTGACGCGCGCGCTGATCAGGAAGCGATCGTCGCACCCGCGGTCGATGCGGATCCGACCCCGCCGCCGCCGATGTTGCCGGTCGACGAAAGCGGCGCGGTGCCCGATGATGCGACCAATTCGAGCGGTGCGGTCGCGCCGAGAGCCGACGTGTGAATCGGACCCTGGCCACCGCGAATCACGTCGCGCTGCATCGGCGCTATGGGCTTGCTAAGCCACGGCGGCGCATCCCGCGGCAGGTCTACCCGAAGCTCATCGAGCTCGAGTACGCCAAGGCCATGGTGTCGCTCATCCGTACCGAGATCCGGCCCGCGTTCACCCCGCTGCTATCCGAGCTCCCGGCGCTGCTCGGTCAATCGCTTGCCGAGGGCCAACGCCACGACGTCGGCGAGAGCAAGCGCGCCCGCGACCTCGTAAACCTGGCGCGTCACCACATGGGAATCCGGCTCGATACGTCGAGGATCGAGGGGCTCGCGCGCACGTTCGCGAACCGCGCCGACAAGCACAACCAGGAGCAGCTAGGGAAGCAGGTACGTGCCGCGCTCGGCGTCGACGTGATGGGCCGGGACATGCGCGCGATGGGTGTGAAGATGAGCCAGTTGGTCGATCACTTCGTGCAAGAGAACGTCGCGTTGATCAAGTCGATCCCAGACGTGATCACCACGGACATCGACAAGGTGGTCACGCGCGCATTCAGCAGTGGCATGCCGCACCGCGAGCTGGCGAAGCATATCGATCAGACCTTCAGCGTGGGCGAGTCGAGGGCGCGGCTCATTTCGCGTGACCAGATCGGCAAGGTTTCGTCTCAGATCAACCAGAGCCGTCAGCAGGATCTGGGCATCACCCGCTGGACGTGGCGCACTGTGCTGGACGAACGCGTGCGATCGGAGCACGAAGCTCTCGAAGGGCGCGAGTTCAGCTACAGCGATCCGCCCGAGGAAATGCCTGGCGAGGCAATCCAATGTTTTCCCGGCAACATCGCAGTCTCCTCAATATCTTCGATACGTAAACTTTACCGGCGATTCTACCGAGGAGAATGTTCCGTCATCACGACGGACAAGGGTCGTGTTCTCACGTCCACAGTAAACCATCCGATACTCACGACGCGCGGGTGGGTTGCTGCGCATGAGATTCAAATCGGCGATCACGTCGTCGAGGCATCCAGCGAGCGCCTCCAACCGCAGGTAGCTGACAGACAGAACAGAGTAGCCGTTCTCGAGGAGGTATTCCGTTCTCTCGCGCCACTTGGACGACTTTCGCTTCGTGACGGTGCCGCGGGATGGTTCCACAGCGACGGAACCGACGAGCAAGTCGACGTTGTAGATATGAACTGGCTCTTGGGCTTTGAACTCGATCCCGAGATCACTCAGTCGTTTTGCCAGCAGCTCCTCACCAGGGCCAACGATCTTGCACTTGATCCGAGCCCGTTTGACCTTCTCTTCGATCGATTGAATCCGGCCGGCGCAGGCTTCGTGGGCGGCAGCAGCAAGCTTCTGGCGCTGCTTTGGGCTGGTAGTAGCCATTCGGGCGAACATTGCGCCGGAGCGATTTCTTGGCTCGACGCCATCGCGCACCAACTGAGCGCGAATGGTGGCGCGCGTGACTCCGAAGTGTTCCGCAAGCTTCTTGACGCTCCACCCCCGGGCGAAGAGCGGCGCAACTTTCTCACGCGGGTAATCATGAGCGTTGCCAGGAGGGCGTCTGATGATGCCCCTGGTTTGAACGCCCCGAGCGCGGAGGACCTTGCTGAGATTGTCAGGGTGCACGCCGATGGCGCGAGCGGTCTCCGTGAGGGTGTGGCTGGACATCAGCTTGATCGCGTGATCGACAACAGCCGGTGTCATCTTGAGATTCATGTCTACAACCTTGAGACGGGTACTAACTGGTACGAGGCGGAAGGTCTGGTTGTACACAATTGCCGATGTTCCTGTGAGCCAATTTTCGATGACATCTTGAACGCGATCGAATAGTGCTCGCCCCGTAATTTCGGAGCCACGCACCCGGCACCCCGCAGGGTGGGCGGCAGATGCGGGTGCAGCACTACGACAAGGGGACCCTCTCGCCGGCCAAGCGCCGCGACAACGGGACCGTTGTCGCCGAGGCCCACCTCACCCGCTCGGGTGTGTTCACGTACGCAAAGCCGGGCGGCGGCATCACTCGCGAGTACCGACCCGACACCGAGGTGTTCTCGCCGGCATCACTCGAGAGCTTCAATCTTGTCCCGGTCACCGACGACCACCCGCCCGAGCTGCTGACCGCGGCGAACGCGGCGCAGTACTCGGTTGGCACCACGGGTAACGACGTGCGCGCCGACGACGATCACGTGATCGGCTCGGTCGCGATCCATGACGCCAAGATGATCGCGAAGATGGACGCCGGCAAGTTGCAGGTCTCCTGCGGCTACGAGTGCGACCTCGACGAGACGCCGGGCATCGCGCCCGACGGCACGCGCTACGACGCCGTGCAGCGAAACATCCGCGGCAACCACCTCGCGATCGTGCAACGCGGTCGCGCCGATTCCGCGCGGCTCCGAATGGATGCCGAATTTATGACCGACGATGAAACGGCGCCGAGCGCGCAAAGGAACGACTCCATGGATCTCAAAGAAGCTCTTGTTGCGCTCGCAGCTGCCAATGAAAAGCTCGGCGCCGAGAAGGCCCGCGCGGATGCAGCCACGACCGTTGGCGCGTCTCACAAATCGAATCTCGACGCTGTCACGGCACGTCTTGATTCGCTCACCGAGGAGCTCAAGAACGAGAAGAAGGCCCGCACTGATGCGGCCTCCGCGACGCCGTCGCTCGTTCGCGCGCGCGTCGAGCTCGAGACCAAGTCTGGTCCGATCCTCGGTGCCGCGGTCAAGCTCGATGCCCTCGACGATCGCGCGATTCATCTTGCCGTGATCAAGCAGGTCACCGGCGCGGATGTCGCAGCTGACAAAAGCAACGACTACGTCGCGGCTCGCTTCGACGCAGCGGTCGAGCGCGTTGGCGCTTCGACGGCGGTCATGCAGGGCGCGATGAGCGTGATCAATCAAGGTCGCGCGGATGCCTCGCTCGCCGAGTCGCCGGCCGAGAAGGCGCGGATCGCGCGCGACAACGAGAACGCAACTCTCAACCAAACCCACCGCGCCGAAGTTCTGGCCGGTCACGTTTCGAAGGTGAGCTAACCAATGCCCGGTCAATCTACCGTTGCGCTCTTCACGCCGGGCTTCCCCGGCATGATCGCGGACACCACGTTCTTGAAGGACGTCGCGAGCTACGTCAGCTCCGAGACGTCTAGCCAGATTCCCTGGGGTGTCATGCTCATGCAGGGCACCACCGACGCGGGCGCGATGCTGCCGACTGCCGGCAACGTCAATCGCCTCATCGGCATCTGCACCTACTCGGCGGCGACGCAGGTCAATACCGAGATGGGCTCCGTGGCTGATGCCGCGGGCCGCATCGGCATCCTGCCGGGCGTCCAGTTCGGCGTGTCGCGTCGCGGCCGTCTGTGGGTGCAGGTCGAGGAAGCGGTCACCACTGCTTCCCCGGTTCGCATTCGCAACACCGTTGCCGGTAACGGCACGGGAACCTTCCGCACCACGTCGGCGGGCGCAGGCCTGTCGATGTTGCTCACCGGCTGTCGCTACCTCGACACGGCGGTTGCCAACGGCATCTGTCGCGTCGAGTTTGACATGTTGCTCCGCAACCAGTTCACGGCGGACTAACCCAGATGCCGATCGCCAGAGACCCTAACGTTCTCGGCCAAGAGTTCTACGACGCGATCGTTCCGCTCTCGGCATCGGCAACGGGCACCGCGGGCCTGTTCACGGCTCCGCGCGCGTTCCGCATCGACAGCGTCGAGGTGTTCAGTGACACCACGATCGCTTCGAGTGGTGCGAACTACTTCACGTTCAATCTCCGCGTCGGTGGTCGCTCGTGCGGCACCTTCACGATCAACGGCAACGCGATCACGGCGGGCACGTCCGCTGTGTTCACGCCTCTCGCCGAAACCGGACAAGCCCCGATCAGCAACCGTGTCGCTGCCAAGGGCGAGCTCGTCGACTGCGTTCTCACTCTCACCGGCGCGTTGACGATCAACGTTCGCCTCGTCGTTCACGGCCGTTACGTCGGCTGAAAGGGACCTGCCATGACTCTCGTTTCTCACGGCCGCTACACGATCGACGCAGCCGATTCCAAGACCGTCGGCCGCCTCGATCAGGGCGAGTCCGTATTCTTCCTTCGCCAGCTCGAATACATCGATACGCAGGCGTACATGGTCAAGTACCCGGCCCTTATGGGTCGGCGCTTGCTGCCATCGATCTCGGTGCCGTCGACGATGCATGCGTACACCTATGGCCAGTACAAGGAGTACGGCATCGGTAAGCTGATCGCGAACATGGGTGATGATCTGCCGATGGTGAATGTGGCGGGCTCGCAGTTCACGAGCCGCATCGTCCCGATCGGCGATGCGTACGGGTACGACATCTTCGAGATCCAGGCGGCAGCGGCAACGGGCTTCCCGCTCGATGCGCTCAAAGCACAGGCGGCTCGGTACGCGTGCGAAGTCGGCGTCGACTACCTGCTTGCCGCGGGCACGATGCCGGACGGCACCACGATCACGGGCGTTCTCGGTCTGTACAACCAGACCGGCACGACTCCGTACACGCCGATTACCAAGCAGCTCGGTGGCACCAACTGGGGAACCCTCCAGGCGCCGAACGCCACTGGCGACGAGGTCGCGGCCGACATCATGGGCATCGCGGCCAACTTGTACGCGGTCACCAAGCAGATCTGGCAGAAGTTCAAGATCATCCTGCCGGTCGCGCAATATAACTACGCGATCCAGAAGCGGCTCGGCTCGGTCTCGGATACCACCGCGCTCGCGTTCGCGATGGCGAATTGTCCGTACATCGAGAGCATCGAGCCGTGGTGGAACGCGCCCGCGAACACCATGGTCGCGTTCCCGAACGATCCGGTCGCGGTCGGTGCGATCGTTTCGCAAGAGTGGACCCCGGAGCCACCGCAGGCACGCAACCTGATGTGGATCATCAACTCGTACATGAAGACCGGTGGCGTGGTCTCGAAGTACCCGGTCGCAATCTCGTACGGCGTCGGCATCTAACCCGAGCTACAGCCCGCTGTGACGGCGGGCGCTGGAGTGCTGCATGTCGATTACTCTCAAGCGCCCTGGCCTGGTCGGCGCGACGGATTTCAATAGCTGGTATGCGGCTGCCGGTAGCGGCACCGCGTACACGAGCGACTTCCTAGCGTTCACCGCCACGAGCTCGCAATTTGCCGGCATCGGCGCTGCGCTGGTTGGCGGCGGTGTGTTCGTGTTCATCGCGACGCAAGACGTGTGGCTGTCGCAGGGCTCGAACCCTACGGCTGCCAAAGCGATCGGCTCGCGGTTCGTGAAGGCCGGCAGCGAAATCGTGGTCGACGGTAGCCAGGGCGCGAAGCTCGCAGTTCTCGCGGACGCCATCGCCGGCAACGCTTGCCTCTTCGCGGTCTCGGCGTAACTCATGGCGGCGGTGAGCTGGTCCGACGTGATTGCGGCGGCCCCCGAGCTCGCCACTGTCGCCCTCGCGTCGCAATCCGACATTCTCGGCGTGGCTAACGTTCGACTCGCGGTCGGGCTGTTCGGCGGTGAGGCCGATCCGATGTTGCGGCTCGCGCGCATCCTGTACGCGGCGCATCTGGCAGCGATGATCCGGCTCGGCGTGTCGGGGCCACTGATCGGCGAGTCAGTCGGCGGCATGTCGCGCACGTACGCGGCTCCGTTCATGGGGCGCGGACAACTGGGCATGACGAGCTACGGGATGGCGCTGCTCGCGCTCATGCCACCGGCTACGCGTGGCCCCCAGGTGCTGTAGTGACTAAGGAGCTCGGCGGCGGCGATGACTCGCGCTGGAAGGCCATCCTCGCAGCCGTCGGCAAGCCTCGTCGCAAGGTCCGGGTGGGCGTGTTTGACGATGGTGGGCTAGAGAACGGCGTGTCCATCGCGGAGATCGCCGCGTTCCACGAGTTCGGCACCTCGACGATTCCCGAGCGGTCGTTCCTGCGCTCGACGTTCTACGGCCATGGCGCCGACGGGCTCAAGGCGATGTGCGCCAAGCTCGTCGCTGCGATCATCGCGGGCAAGATGGACGAAACCCAAGCGCTCGGCCTGCTCGGCACCTGGGCGGCGGCTGAGGTCAAGAAGACGATTCGATCCAACATCGCGCCCGCGCTGGCGCCTGAGACGATCGCACGCAAGGGCTCGAGCGTGGCGCTTGTTGACACGGGGCAGCTCATCAATGCGATCACTTTCGCCGTCGAGGACTGATGAGCATCCTTGAGACCATCGCGCATTTCTCAACGGCAGCCGCCGACGGCACGCCAAGCGGCTACGTCGTCACGCGCACCCCGGCTGGCACGTACGTCAACGGCCGTTACACGGCGGGCACGCCGACGACGTTCACGATCGACGCGGTTGTGCAGCCCGGCTCGGGTCGCGACCTCAAGGTGATGGCCGAGGGCCAATTCTCGGAAGACACCAAAGTGCTGTGGACCACCACGGCGCTCGTCACCATGAGCCCGGTTGACGTGCCGGACACACTCGTGATCGCGGGGGATACGTATTCCGTGGCTAGCGTGATCGGTCCCTGGAACATGTCAGGCGTGACGTTCTACAAGGTCAGCGTGGCCAGGCAGAGGGTGCCTTGATGAGCGCGCTCGCATGGGCCAGCGTCGAGGATGCCATACAGGCGTGGATCACGGCAGGCTCCGGCCTCGCCTCGGACCACGTCGTGTGGGCGCAACAGACCGCGCCACGACCGGTCGGCGAGTTCATCTCGCTGCGCATGACCGTGTTCAACCGCTCGGGCCGCGACTGGCGAGCACGGGAAGATAATCCTGTGCCAATCGGGCCGCTCGCGGTCACCGCGCAGGCCGGCAACTCGCTCACCGTCACCGCGCACGGGCTCGTCACCGGACAGGGCCCGCTCACAGTGGCGAGCACCGGAACCGCTACGGGCTCGTACGATGGCTCGTACGATGGCTCCTTCGACAGCGCAGGCGCAGGCGCCGTCCCCGGCGGGCTTACTCCAGGCGTGAGTTATTGGCCTGTCGTGATCAACGCCAACACGCTGCAGCTCGCCGCGACGTTTCAGCTGGCCGTGGCTGCGAGCCCGACGGTCATCGCGCTGAGCTCGGCAGGCACCGGCACGGTCACGATCAGCGGGACCACGTTCGTGCCCGGCGCCGAGGTCACGAGTAAGCTGCGCGGACCGCGGCAGGCCATCCTGACGTTGCAGTGTTTCGCCGGCGCTCCCACCGGAGGCGGCGCCACGGGTGTTACCTCGCCTTTCGCCATCCTCAACGATGCGATCAGCTCGTACGCGCTCGAGACGCGAGAGGCTGCGCTGTCAGCGGCCGGTATCGGTATCGGGTGGGTCGAGAGCATCCAATCGATCGACGGCGTTGTGAACACGGTCCGCTTTGAGCCGCGCGCGATTGCGACCGTGCATCTCCACCTCGCGTCGGAGATCGTTGAAACGTCGACGTACATCCAGATCGTGAACGCGACCGATCAGATACCTGCGCCGCCGACGAGCCTGACCGTCATCGGCCCGTAATTTCGGAGCCCGTGAGCGCTACCGCCGCACGGTGGCGGCATGGCGCTATCGGATTACGTCACCGTTGCGATCACGCAGACCTCGGCGGGTCCAACGTTGCCGGGCTTCGGCGTGCCGCTCATCCCGAGCTACTCGGCGACCTGGACCGAACGCACGCGCACCTATAACAACCTCGCGGGCCTCGCGACCGACTTTCCGGTCACCACGAGCCCTGAGTATCGCGCTGGCACCGCGCTGTTCTCGCAGAACCCCGCGCCGACGACCGTGATGGTCGGTCGCATGGTGAACAAGCCGACTAAGGTGCTGTCGCTCACCGCGAACACGCCGCTCACGCAAGCTACGTACACGTACACGCTCCAGGTTCGCGGCCAGGGCTTCGCAGATCAGAACGTGACCTTCACATCGAGTGGCACCCCGACCGATGCGCTGTGGGCCGCTGGCATCGTCACCGCGCTCAATGCGGTCGCGTCCAAGAACTACACGGCCGCCGGCGCCTCGAGCCCGGTCACGATCACCGGCAATACTGCGGGCGCTTGGTTCTCAGTCGAGGTCATCAACCCCGCCGACATGCGAATCAGCGAGACGGAGATCGACGCTGGCATCGCCGCCGACCTCATCGCGATCACCGCGGAGAATCCCAACTGGTACGGCTTCGGTAACACGTTCAACAGCAAGCTGATCGGCGTCGCGGCTGCGGGCTGGATCGAATCCAACAACCGGCTGTTCATCTGCCAGTCACAGGACACCTCCACGGTGCTCACTGCGGTTGGTAACGCGGACCTGATCGACACGATCAAGACGAACGCCTACGCGCGCTCGGCCGGGTTCTATCACCCGTTCCCGTCGGTGTTCGCGGACTTCGCATGGATGGGCAAGTGCCTGCCGTACACCCCGGGCTCCGAGACCTGGAAATTCAAGACGCTGGCGACGATCCCGACGTTCATGATGACGTCGACGCACCGCACGAACATCGTTGCGCGTAACGGCAACAGTTACGAATCGGTGGCTGGCCTGTCGATGACGTTTGACGGCAAGGTGGGATCGGGCAATTACATCGACGTGACGCGCGGACTCGACGCGCTCATCTCGGACATCACCACGTCGGTCTTCGGCACGCTCGCCGGCGCACCAAAGGTTCCGTACACGGACCAAGGCGTCGCGATGATCGAGGCCGCGCTCCGAGGCGCTCTCAAGCGCGCGGTGGACAAGGGCATCTTGGCACAGTCGCCCGAGTTCACGGTGACCACGCCCGTCGTCGCCAACATCGCGACCGCCGACAAGATCAGCCGCACGCTCAACAACGTGTTCTTCACCGGCAAGCTCGCCGGCGCGATTCACAGCGCGAACATCATCGGCACGGTCAGCGCGTAACCCCGGGGGAATGACATGAGCATGTTCAAGCAGTTTGACCCCGGCAAAATCACGATGGTCTGGAACGGTATCCAGATCCTCGGCATCGGCCCCGACACGTTCGTCAAAGCCGTGCGTAACGAAGACCAGTACACCGAGCAGGTCGGCGCCAATGGCGACGTGGTTCACAGCCGCAACCGCAACCGCACCGGCAAGGTGACGTTCACGATCCAGGACGCGAGCCCCACGAACGATGCGCTATCGGCTGCGGCCAAAGCTGACGAGCTCACCGGGCTCATGTACGGCGCGCTGCTGATCAAGGATTTGAACGGCACCACGTTGATCCAGTGCGCCAACGCGCGAATCCAGAAGTTCCCGGACCTCGAGTACGGCAAGGATTCGGGAACCAACGAATGGATTCTGATGTGCGCCGAGCTCGAGATGTACATCGGTGGCGGGCTGGTGTGAAAAAGGTCGCGCGCACCGAGGCTGCCGAGCAGCCGGATCCGACCGCGCTCTCGATCGGCGATCCCGTGTGGCTGTTCGAGTTCGAGCACGGTCGTCGTCGCGAGCACGTGGCGCGCGTCGACAAGGTTCATGCGGACGGGACGATCGACCTGTCGTTTCAAATCGTCGGCGAGATCGGCCGCAACAAGATGCAGAATGTCCCGGGACTACGTAGCGATACGCAGGGCTCGGCGTGGATGAGGGCGAAATGAGGGCCATCAGGACCAAGGTCGTCGGCGACCTCGAGGTCACGACGCAGAAGCTCCCGACGCTGCGCGGGTCCAAGCTGCGATTCAAAGTGAACCGGTTGATCCTTCGCGACGGCGTGCCGACGGGCGAGCTCGACGCGGAGAAGTTCACTGCGTTGCTCGCGCAGCTTCCCGAGGCCGATGCCGATGCGTTGATCTTGGAGTCGCTCGTGTGCACGTCGATCGTCAGCACCAACGCGCAAGGCACGAAGGTAAAGTACGAGCTGACGACGCTCGGCGTCATCGATCAAGCCTTCGACGGCGATGACATGGCGATGTGGGAGTGCGTGATGTTCTCGTGGGAAGTGAACCTTTCGCGCCCTACCAAGGGCGTCGCAGTCCAGTCCGACCCGGCGCCGTAACGATAGACATCCCAACCGAGCTGGCACCGATCTTCGCATCTTTGCGGCTCGTCGCTGAAAGGTACGTAACGTGGTCGGATCTCGAAACGATGTGCGCCGACGACGTGGCCCAGCTCTGGGAGACCATCGAGCTCGTGGCCGACGCGCAGCATCGCGCGAGCAAGGCGAGGTGACGCTTGCAGGTCGCTGACCTCTACGCCGGGCTGTCGCTCAAGGTCGACGGCAGCTCGTGGGCCAAGGGCGACTCGCTGGTCAAGGGAATGAAGACTGGGGTCATAGCACTCGGTGCTGCTGCGATTGCTGGCGCGGTTGGGCTCTACGAAGGCGCGAAGAGCGTGATCGATCTGGGCTCGGCCTTGAACGACACCGCACAGAAGACCGGCATGACGGTCGAGGGGCTGCAAGAGCTTGGCTACGTCGCGAAGCTGAACAGCTCGAGCATGGAAGAGGTCGCGGCAGCCTCGACGAAGCTATCGCGCGGGCTCGCCGAGTCGGCGAAAACGGGGTCAGGGCCAGCAGCTGACGGGCTCGCCGCGCTGCACCTCAAGATGTCCGACATCATGAAGCTGCCAGTGGACCAGCGCATGGAGGTGATCGCGCAAGCCATCGCCAAGATGCCCGACGGGGCCGCGAAGACCGCGGCCTCGATGAACCTGTTCGGCAAGTCGGGCGCGAGCCTGATCCCGACGCTCAATGATCTCGGCAAGAACGGTACGGCCTTGCGCGCCGAGTTCAAAGCCATGGGCGGCGAGCTTAGCGGCAGCGACGCGGCGGGCCTCGACGATCTTGGCGACAACATCGACCGCACGAAGGCGCAGCTCAACGGGCTGAAGACGCAGGTCGTCGTCGCGTTGATGCCTCAGATCAAACTGGTCGTTGACAGCGTCATGGGATGGGTCAAGGCGAACAAGGATCTCATCGCGAGCGGGATCCATACCTTTGTCGACGGGCTTGTCGCGGGGTTCCGCGTCGTCGGCGACGTGATCGGGATCGTGATCACGGGCGTTACCGCCATCGCGGACGTCTTCAAAGCTGCATTTGATGGCGATGCTGGCGCCATCGCATTGCTGACAGGGCTCGGCGGTGTGCTGCTGGCAGTCGTGGTCCCTGCCATTTGGACGATGGTGAGCGGCTGGTGGGCGATGGTGCCGGCTGTCGTGGCGGCGACGTGGCCTGTGATAGCGATTGGTCTTGCGGTCGCTGCCGTTACTTACGGCGTCGTGCAGCTGATCAAGCATTGGCCTCAGGTGAAGGCTGCGGCACGCTCGGCGTTTGATTGGATCGCGGGCAAGGCCTCCTCGATCAAGAACACGATCGTCGGCGTCGGCGCAGCGATTTATGATTTCTTTGCCGGCATCGGCTCGGCGATCAAGGCAGCGGTCCAGACGGTGATCGATTGGATCGACGAGAAGATCGACGCGATTATCAAGAAGGTCCACGCCGCGGTCGCAACGATCGCGATACCAGGCAACGCGCTCGGGGATGCAGCCTTTAACGCGATCCATGGCGACGGCATCGACCACAGCGACGAAAACCAGGACCAGAGCGCCGCGGCGATCGCGAGGCGGCAGGCTGCAAACACCGCGTACTACCAACAGAGCGCCCCGAGCGCGGGCGCGACCTCGAGTACCAACGTCACCAACAACGTGACCGTCAACGCAGCCGGCGCCGACTCCGCAACGGTCGGCAAGCACGTCGCGAATCAGATCGGCCTGCTCCTCCGTGACACAGGCGCCGCTGTTGGAGCAGCTGACCGATGAGCGACCTCAAGAAGCGCGCGGTTCCGATCTTGATCGGCGGCTATCAGATCGACGCGTCGATTAGCGAGAGCCACCAATTTGAATCGACGGTCACCGAGTTTCCGGTAGAGCAGGGCTCGGCGATCAGTGACAACATCGTGCCCAAGTCGATCATGGTGACGATCGAGGGCATCGTCAGCGACACGCCGATCGGCCCGATCGCAACGCTGCGTAACCAGCAAGCGGCAAGCTCGGACTTCCTGCCGTTCAGCGATCCAAAGGCGGCGCTCGAGGCTGTGAAGGGCTCGACGTTCATGCCGTCGGTTGACGCGCGCACTGCGCTGCTTGCCATCCGCGACGCTCGGCAGCCGATCACGATCTCGACCTCGATCCGCACCTACGAGAACATGGCGCTACAGACGCTCGAGATTCCGGTCGACGCGAGCACGGGCGCGGCGTTCCGGTTCTCGGCAACGTTCAAGCAGATCATCATCGTCACGAACGTACGGACCACGATCCGCACGGCAACGAAGCGGACGGCGAGCCCGAGCGGACAGGGCAAGAAGCTCTATACGAAGGCGTCCGCGGCGTATGCCTTGACCGGCAGCGTGGCGGTGTTCACTCGTCCATCCTCGGAGCGTGCGTTGTGGGCGGCGCGCGGCTTTACTGGCGTCGCAGATTCGCCATTCGGCGATCACTATGAGGCGCCCGACAGTCACGATCCGATGGAAGACGGCTACGTGCGACCGAACGAATCGGCGCCTGGCTATCACGGCGGTGTCTATCATCCGTACGCGACCGGCAACACGGGCGTTAAAGGGCTACTCGGCACGTCAGCGCCGGCGACGATCAACGGTCAGCCGGTTCATTACGACGAGAAATCGCGCACGTGGGTAGACAGCACTAGCAACAGCGTCGTTAAGAAGGTCCCGCCGGGCGTTGATCAGTTCAACTTCGTAACGTCGCCCTTCGGGAAAAACGGATGAGCTACGTAATCCTACCGGTCGTCACGTCAGATCCGAACCATCGGATTCAAACCACGATAAAGGGCGTCGCTTACCTCATCGACTTCCGTTGGAATGCACGCGATGTCGCTTGGTACATGGATATCTACGACGGCATCGAACAGCCGATTCGCTGCGGTATCAAGATCGTAATCGGAACCTTTCTTGGCCGCTCGTGCTCGATCGGACCATTTGCCGATGGTGCGTTCATCGCGTTCGATGCAACCGGCAAGGGTAAGGACGCGGGGTTTGACGATCTCGGCGCTCGCGTCAAGATCGCCTACCTGACGTCGGCCGATTTGCTTCAGTACTATGGGCTTGTTGGTGTGACGTGAGCGGCCAGCTGTTCAAGCGGGTATGCAGAGTAACGATCTACGGAGGCAAACCCACGATCGTCGGCCGGAGTCCGCAGTATTTCGAAACGCAGTCCAACGCGATCATTGTCGAGAATCTGCGTATCCAGTTCAAGATCGAGAAGAGCTTGGAGAAGACGCCCAACACCGCCGAGATCACGATCACGAATTGCAACGCGCAAACGCGGGCGTTCCTGAATGCCAAGCCTCTGATCATCAAGCTCGAGGCGGGTTACGACGATACGTTTCGCTACGTGATCCAAGGTGACGTTCGGACGGCATTCTCCAAGGTCACCGACGATGGCGATTGGGAGACCATAATCCAAGCTGCCGAGGGCGATCGCGCCTACCGCTACGCTCGGGTGTCGCGGTCCTACACGAAGGGCGCCAACGTCGCGACGGCGCTACGTGAGGCTGCCAATGCCATGGGTTTGCAGCTCGCACCGAACATCGCCGCATCTCAGGACCTACAAGCTCAGTTCGCGACCAGCCGCACGTTGCATGGCAAGGCCAGCGACGAGCTCACCAAGCTGCTCGCGCCGTACGGCTATCACTGGTCAATCCAAAGCGGGCAGCTTCAGATCCTCAAAGATCAGAACGCAGCCCCCGGTACGGCGTTCGTGGTGAGCCAGTCAACCGGGCTGCTCGGCTCACCGGAGTACGCTACGCCTGACAAGGCGGGCAAGGCGCCATCCCTCAAGACCAAGACGCTGCTCTATCCCGAGCTCATCGCGGGGGCGACGATTAGCGTGGATTCGCTCGCGGTCCAGGGGCTATTCCGAATCACGAAGCTCACACACACCGGCGACACGCACGGCGATGACTGGTCCACCGAGTGTGAATCCCTGCCAGCGAGCGGGACCAGGGCAGCATGACAACCAACGCGCAAACCCCAACGCTGGCGGACGTCATCACGGGTGCGATCGAGGTGAACCGCTCGAACCTGCGCGTTGCGTTGCCCGGGCGTGTGGAGACCTACGACGCTGCTACGCAGTCGTGCTCGGTCCAGTTGCTCGTGCATGACGGCGTGAACGACGAGACTGGAACGCGGCAACCGGAGAAGCTGCCGGTCATCACGAGCGTGCCTGTCGTGTTCCCAGGTGGCGGTGGGGGCCGGCTGACGTTCCCGATCAAGGCCGGCGACACGGTGCTGTGTGTGTTCGCGAGCTCGAGCATCGATCGGTGGCTGGCGCTCGGCGGCGAGGTTGACCCGGTTGACGATCGGCGGCATCACATCTCAGACGCGATCGCGATCCCCGGACTGCACGACTTTGCGCACGCGACGGCGGCGAGCTCGTCGGCTGTGGTGCTTGAGGGGTCGGATGTCCGGCTAGGATCGCAGACTGCGTTTCAGTCAGCGTTGATGGGCGATTCAATGGTCACCGCGTTGACGACGTTGTTTGCCGCGCTCAGTGCGTACGCGTTAGCCATCAAGGCAATCGCCGACCCAACGAACGCCGCTACCCCTGCGCTGACCGGCGCGATCACCGCGTTCACGACGGCGGCAACGGCTGCGAAATCCCTGATCGTGAAAGTAGGCTAACCGTGGCGATCCTATCCACCGACGCGATCTGCTCGGCCATCGATAACGTCACCGGCGATTTCGTCTACCTCAACGGCCGTCGCGTGCTCGCCACTGGCATCTCGGCTGTGGTTCAAGGCATTCGGCGGCGCATCGGCACCATCTCAGGGGAGTGGTTCCTCGACCTCGACCTTGGCGTGCGTTGGTTCGAGCGCGACCACGTGCCGGCGACGGCGGCGATCTTGGGACAGAAGTTCGATGCGACCAAGGTCGACGCCGAGGTGCGGCGCGCAATCCTGTCGACACCGGCCGTGACCTCGGTGCTGCGGATTGACGTGGCTTTCAACGGTGCGACCCGAGGATGCTCGATCACCTGGCAGGCTCGCTGCGCGTTCGGTGACACCCCGGTTGACACACTGGCCATCGGCGCCTAATCCCGGAGCCCGAGAGGGCTAGGCGAGCAGGCTGGGCCCGTGCCTGTGACGTACGGCCTCACGGCATCCGGACTCGTGGTGAAAACCACGGATCTCGTCCGGCAAGACATCAACGCGCTGCTGATCGCGAAGTTCGGCCCGTCGTTCGACGTCAGCGACTCCAGTCCAGACGGCGCCATCGCCGGCATCTTCGCCGAGCGCATGGGCCAGATGTGGGACCTCGTTCAGCAGGTTGCCGCATCCCAAGACCCTGACCAAGCCACTGGCGCATCCCTGGACGCGCTGTGCCTGCTCACGGGCACGTTTCGCACCCCGGCCCGATCGAGCGCTGTCACCCTGACGCTCACAGGCACCGCGGGTACCGGGGTGACGGGCGGCTCGCGTGCGGCGACGCTCTCGACCGGCCAGCTGTTTCAAACCACCGCATCGACCATCTTGGGAGCGCTCGCCGCGTGGTCGGGCTCGACGGTTAACGCGATCGGCACGCGCGTTACCAACGCAGGCAACGTCTACCAGGTCACGGTGGCGGGAACCTCGGCGGCCAGTGGCGGTCCAACGTTCTCGCCGCTCGCTACCGGCTCGACCACGGGCACAGACGGCACGGTCACCTGGCGCTACCTCGGCGGCGGGGCTGCAGCCGTTGACGTGCTCGCCACGAGCGTGAACACCGGAGCGGTCGGCGGCGTGGCGGGCGATATCTCGGTGATCAACACCCCGGTGGGCGGCTGGGCAGGCGTCAGCAATGTGCTCGATGCGGTGCTCGGAAACGACGTCCAGAGCGACGCCAGCCTACGGGTCGCACGCATTGCACAGCTCTCGGCGCCAGGCACCGGCACGGCAAACGCGGTCCGAGCCGCGGTGCTGCAGGTCGCCGGCGTCACCAGCTGCACGGTGTTCGTGAACAACACGGATTTCGCCAACGTTGACGGCATGCCGCCTCACTCGGTGGAGGTGCTCGCGCTCGGCGGCGCCGATGCGGACATTGCGAACGCGCTGTATGCGCAGATCGCGGCCGGCATCGCGTACCAGGGCACGACCACAGTCGTGATCAACGATAGCCAAGGCGTCGCGCAGCCGATCAAGTTCTCGCGGCCGTCGCAGGTGCCGATCTACGTGACGATCAACGTCGTCAAAGATCCGATCTTCTACCCGGCCAACGGCGATGCGCAGGTCGCCCTCGCGATCGCCACGTACGGATCGTTGCAACTCGTCGGCAAGGATGCGGTCGCGGCCTCGGTCGCCGCGCAAGCGTTCAAGGTGACGGGCGTCCTCGATGTGCCGCGTTCCGGCTCGCTGCAAGGCGCGCTCATCGGCATCGCGGCAAGCCCGACGAGCGACGCCACCATCGTCATCACAAGTCGTCAGCAAGCAGTCTGGGACACGAGCCGCGTGGTCGTGAACAGCAGCAACGGGACCCCGTAGGAGCCAACCAATGAGCATCAAGCACTCTACAAATAACGATGGGTCCGTCGCGATCATCGGTGCGACGGCGTGGAATGCCACGCACACGATCGACAACAACACGATCACAACCGCGATGCTCGCAACTACGACGGTTGCGGCTGGCAGCTACACCGCGACAAATCTCACCGTTGGCGTTGACGGTCGCATCACCGCAGCGAGCAACGGTTCCGGCGGTAGCTCGGTCTCGGTCATTTCGCCAGCTGGGATCACCGGCACGGTTAACGACTGGGCCCCGACGGGCATCGGCGCCGCGACGACGATCCTCGTCACGTCATCGAGTAGCACGGTCTTGCTCGCGGGATTAACCGGCGGGACGCTTGGACGCACGATCATCCTGGTGAACGCGGACGCCGCGAACCAGATGTATATCCGCAACAACGCGAGCAGCTCGGCAGCGGCGAACCGGATCAACACCGGGTACGGCGCCGACGTCATCATGAGTGGCGGGCTCGGAAACAGCGTCACGCTTCAATATTTCAATTCGGTCTGGAACGTCGTCGCGATCAGTACCGCCACGCCACCGCCCGTTGATATTCAGGGAAACACAACGATCGAAGGATCGCTAAAGATCAATGGACTGTCTCGGATCACGTCGGGTGCTGGTACTCCGCTCGGCGTTGTTTACGGGAGCCCTGGAGATATGTTCCTGCGAACCGACGGTGGAGCTGGCACCAGTCTGTACATAAAGGAATCGGGCGCGAGCACGACCGCCGGCTGGGTCGCGAAGTAAATGCCGACGCCGTCGATCATTGATCACGGCATCCCGGTCAGCGTCTCTCGCCAGTTCACGACAGCGCTCTCCCGGAACGCCGCCAACACGGGATGGAACTACATCTCCGGGTGTTTTGACGGCGGCGTAGGCGTGCCCGTGGAGTGGGCCGTTGTTTCGAATCTGACCGGCACCGCTCCGGTCACGACGCTCTACAACACCACGACGCACCTCTATCCAAGCCTGCTCTACCAGTACACGAATCAACTGCGCGCGGCGAACGGTCGGATCTTCTTCCCGCTGTTCGGCCCGTCGACTGCGTACTACGACCCGACCGACGAGCAGATCCACGAGCTCGCACAGATCACGGAATCGCCGGCGCAGAACCCGGACGCGTCGACTACGTTCTACTCGGCGATCTTCGACACCGCGGGCCTGCTCTACATGGGGACACAGGAGAGCGCGAATCGCCCGGCGTGCATCGTGGTCACGAACCCGACCACGCTCGCGCAGACGATCATCGGCTACGTCGGCGATAGCAATGCTGCCGGCTTCACGACGTACGCGTACCGGCTCGCGCCCGACACGAGCACCTCGAGCAAGTGGATCTACGTCGCGTTCGGCCAGAACCCGTGGCAGCTGTGGGCGCTCAACATCACGACGGGCACCGCGACCAAGCTCTACGAGGTCACGAGCACCGGAAACATCCAGTTCGTTGACATCGTTGGCCAAGGCTGGACCGCGATCATTGACACGGCGCTGGGACAACCGAACAACGTGCGCACGCAGTCGTGGTGCCTCGACGGCGCGATGTACACGTACACGGCCGGTGGTTCGCCTCCGGTCACCGGTCGCAACGTAACGCCGCAAAGTAACCCGCTCACCGGGACGCCGCCTCAGCTCGATATCGACGGCGGCGCCGGCAAGGTTGGTTGGCGTGCGGGCTCGACCGGTGCGTACACGTACGTCAATTACGCGCTGAATTACGTGCTGCCGGTCGCGATCGAATCGCTCGTCGCGTCGTTGCCAAACAGCGGCGTCATCGGCAACACGTCGCAGTACAGCGGGTTCTTTCAGGACGTCGAGCCTGCCGGCACGGTCACTTGGTATGGCGTCTGGACCAACACCGCGGTTAGCCAAGGGCCTCGGCTGAACGTCGGCGGCACAGTCTACATCGCTGGTTACCCCAACGGCGTGCTGTTCAAGTACGACCCGTCGGCGGCGTGGAATTCCAACGGCAACGTTAATCCGATCCTGATCGGCTACTACGGGCTCAACGGCACGCAGTTCGCCGGGATCAAGTATGCGAACGCGCTGGCCTGGGGCGCGAGCGCCGGAACCACGGGGCGGCTCTATTGCTCAGGCGACCGCGAACGCAACGGCACCGGGCTCGGAGTAGGCTATTGGGATAAATCACTGGGCTCGTTCGCTGGCACCTATGCGGCGACAGGGATGACCGCCGTGATCCCGTCGGGGATCGTGGCGTCGCCCAAGGGGCAGTCGCCGAGCGTGGTTGTGCTCGATGGCATCTCGCGCGTCGTGTTCTCGACGCTCCTGCTCTCGGGCTCGGGCAGCGCCCCTCTCTACGTCTTTGATTACGACCTAAACTACATCACGCAGGTCACCCCGCTAGCAGGCGTCGCGAACCTCGGGAACATTTACAAGTCGTCGACGGCGAGCGTGATCACGGGAATCGTTCAGGGCTCGGGCAACAAGCTCGGATTGTACAAGTACAACGTCCAGACCCAGGCGCTCGTTACGTACACCGAGATTGCGATCACAGGAACGCTCGGCGCGTCGTGCCAGCGACCTAACGGCGACGTGTGGATCACGTCGGGCAGCAACCTCGTCGCGGTCGATATCAACGGACTGACTGCCACGGTGGTCCAGGACCTAAGCGCGATCGGCCCTATCGTCGTATCGGGATTCGCGAGCGACGGGCACACGCTGTTCATGGCGGCGGGCCCGGTGAGCGATGTTAGCGGCGCACGTCTGTACAGCGTCGAGACCTCGGCGACCACGTTCACTCCGGCGGCACCGTCGAGCAGGACGTTTGACCGATCCTTCGCGAGCTCGTTCGATATCGACTATCCAACGGGCTCCTTTGATAGCTCGTTCGATAGCTCGTTCGATCGATTGGTAGGCCTAGCAGGTCCGCTCACTTTAGTACCCGTTCCCGGCGTCGACGTGCCCGATCACGTGGCCGAGGCCTTTTCCCGCATGTTCGAGCAGGACTCATGAAGCCGTTTATCGCGGCGACGCTCACCGCGTACGTCACACCGATCCAAGCGCTCGAGTCGGCGCTGTGGCAGCTGCTCATGCAACGGCAGGTCGGAACAGCCGTCGGCGTGCAGCTCGACGCGCTCGGCAAGCTCGTTAACCAACCGCGCGACGGCACGACCGACGCGGATTACAGCCGCTACATCCGCGCGCGCATATCGACGAACAACAGCAAAGGCCGATATGAGGACCTGCTGACGATCGCTCGGCTGGTGCTGACGGATACGACGTTGCAGATCCGGATCAGCCAAGAGGGCGCGGCAACGATTCGTATGCGCATCGTTGGCGTGATCACGGATTCAACCGCGGCCATCTTGGTGTCGTTCGTGGCGGCGGCCGCTGCAGCCGGCGTGCGGCTTGTCGTGCAGTGGTCGAGCGTTGCGACGGCGGCAGCGTTCAAGCTCGATGCAGGTCCCGGATGGGACGTCGGAAACCTCGCAGCCGGGATCGGATAACTCATGAGCACCAAGCCAACCGTCGGACAGCTACCAACGTGGGACACGGGTCTCGTCAATACGATCGCGCTCACCGCGGGTCACAAGGCGAGCGGGTTCGCCAACTCGGAGATCCCGACGAGCGGCGAGATCAACACGCTGTTCGCGTTTCTGTACCTGTGGTGCCAGTACTTGAGCGACGGCGCGTTTCAGGGGGCGAGCTCGTTTGATAACACTCTCGGGGTCACCGGGCTCGCGACGCTCACTGCAGGCGCGACCGCGTCGGCGAACGCGCACTTTACGGTGAGCGGCACGGGCAAGTACAAGCGAGGCACGCGCGTTAGGCGCATGCCAGGCGCGGCGGGTATCGTCGTTAATCCCGTTCCATCATCCCAAACGATTTCGCGTTTCAACGGTAGCCAGATTCAGTTCAAGGCCGCGAATGATCGGGCAGTTTACAACCTGATCCTAGAAGAGGGTGAACAGCTTCAAAGCATCACGGTGTATGTCCAAAACTTCTCGGTTAGCGACATCATGACCATGCTCGCCACCAAAGACGTTTATGCGGTCGGCGTGAGCGGCGTTACCTCAACGCAACTCGGGACCACGCAAACCGCTGCGGTACACACCGGCAACGTTGAAGCGTTAACGATCACCGGACTCACGGAAAACGTAGTCGCGGGAACCGTTACGAACTTTTACGTTACGGTCACATCGGGCGGTAACGCGAACACCCAGTATATCGATTCAATTGAGTACGTAACGACCGTTCCGTAGCCCTAATCCCGGAGCCTGCCTGCTCACCCCCGTCACCCTCCACCTTACGTGTCGGATGATCGGAAACCTCGGCCGCCGCCGACCGTTGGACGTTGGGCTCCACCGCAGGAGCCAAGGCCGCCGCGTCCGCAGCGACCCGGCACAATTCTCGGCGACCGTGGCGAGACCTTGCGCGTTCGCACCCCTCCCCGCGGCGTCGGCCTAACCGAGCCGCCGCCCACGGTGCCGCGCGGCGAATTCAGTTTCGAGTCGCACACGCCGGTTGGCACCGAGCCCGAGCTCTGGCGAGCGCTCCGCGAGTTTCGGCAGGCATCGCAACTCGCCGACGAAGCTCAGAAGCTTGAGGTCCAGAGGATCCGCGAGCGGTACATCGAGATCGAAACCAAGCTGACCACGATCGTCGACATCACCGCGAAGACCGACGCGGCGAGCGAGCGGCGCGGCAAGATGATCGTCCCGATCATCACGGCGCTGGGCATCGCGGTCGCCGCAGTCATCACCGCACTCGTGCACGGGTGCAGCTGATGGCCGACGACGATCCGTCTATCTCGGATCTGCTCGGCGGGACGGCCGCAACCCACGCCCAATTCGACGCCGCTCTCTCCACCCTGCGCATGGATTTCCAGCGAATCGCGCACGTCGACACGCTCGAGGTCTACGGCTACGAGGCGCTGCTGCGTTGCAACGATGCGCAGCTCGGACAGCCCGAGACCTTCATCGAGGCGGCGATCCACCTCGGGCGGCTTCACGAGCTCGGGCGCGCGATCCGCGCGTACCTCGCCGGCGTGATTCACCTGATGCCCGTGCACGTTCACCTGTTCGTGAACGTGCACGGCGGCGAGCTCGACGATGAGGAGCTATACGCGACCGATTCAATGCTGTCTCGGCATGCCGGGCGAGTGGTGCTCGAGCTCACCGAGCACGTGCGGATCGATCTCGACGAGGGCTTCGAGAAGATCGGCCGGCTCCGGTGCGTCGGGTATCGGGTCGCGCTCGATGACTACGGCACCGGACACTCGGAGCTCGAGGCGCTGATCGCGTTCGAGCCCGAGATCGTCAAACTCGACATGACGATGATCCGAGGCATGGATCAGATTCCACGACGGCTCAAGCTCGTCGCCGCGATCACCCGGTTCTGCAACGAGGTCGGGATCGCGGTCATCGCCGAGGGCGTCGAGACGCAAGCCGAGCTCGAGGCGTGTCGCGCGTGCGGCATTCGATTGGTTCAGGGCTACCTCGTCGGTCGTCCAACCGGCCAATTCGCATGAGCGACGACACGATCACCGCTCGATTCCGTAAGCCACTCCTGCCACCGCCTCCCCCACCAAAGGACCCGCCCGTGAAAGACGTACTGACCCAGCTGCTCGCCAGTAAGAAATTTCTCGCATTCATCGTGACGGCGCTCGTCGTGGTGCTCTCGCCCATCGTCGGCGTGCTCGGATTCGAGGTCGATCCGCAGAAGCTAGCGCTGTTTGTAGGCGCGGCCGCGGCGTACATCCTGTCGCAAGGCATCGCTGACCACGGCGCCACTGCGGCGAAGATCAACGCCGAGAGCGCGGCGAGCATGGACCCGGTGGTCCCGCACGACACGATGGCCAAGGATGAACCGATGGTGGCGCTGTGAAGGCGTTGATCCTCGTCGCGCTCGTCGCGTGCTCGGCCACGGCGAGACACACGGCTCTGAGCACGACCACGGCCAGCTTGGACGCCGCACAGGTCATGTTCGTGGCTTTCGACGGCGAGCATCAGCTCGCCATCGTTGCGGCCTGCCCCGTGGCTGACGGCAAAGCGGCGTGTGATGCGACGCTGGCGAAGTACCGGGCCGAGCGAGCCAAGGTGCTCGTGGCGGTGGTCGCGGCGTACCGAGCCGTGGCGGCAGCTTGGAAGCTGGACAACGCGTCCAGCCTCGCGGCTGCGTTGCAGTACGGGATCGCAGTGGAGCAGGCGCTGAAATCGATCGGAGTTACGCCATGAAAATCGAAGACGAGGTCGCTCTCGCCACCGCGCTCGGCGCCGTCATTGAACGCGCCGTATCCGCCTATCAATCCGCCAAAGCTGGCACCGTATCCGTCAGCGAATCGTTGGCGCATATCGCCGCGATGCTCGAGGCGCTGCCCGTGGCGTTCGCGGAAGATGATGCCAAGGCCGACGCGGCCCTCGACGAGAAGTTCAAGGACGCACGTGATTGATCTCGTGGCGCTCGTCGAGGCCGGGCTCGTCGAGCGCGATCAGGACCGGCCCATGCGAGCGAAGAACACGTGCTCGAGTTGCGGCGTAACGGGCCATTCGAAGCGCGTCTGCCCGGCGCTCGGACGGTCGAAAGCGCCGAGGCATCGCAAGTGACCGACGGCGACACCCCGTGCTCTGCGGAAGAGGCCGTTACCCGCATGCTCTCGGTGGAGGGCAACGGAGGCCAGTACCTGCTCGGGACCGGTACGTACGACCCGCGCCATCCCGGCGTGCCGTGGACCTTCCGCGACGGCAAGTGGGGCTCGGACTGCGCGGGTGCGATTTGTTTCGCGTATCGGATTCGAAGATCTAGATGCGGTTTCAACGACCAGTCACAGGCGACGGTCTGCGATGACCTGAACGTGGATAGCCTGCTGGAGGATGCCGACCCGCGCCGCGGCGGTCACCTCGAGCTCGGCGAGCTCGCCACGATTCCGGCGCCGGGTATCCTGCTGATCACGCCGACGATCCGGATCCCCGAGAAGCAGTTCTACATGATGGGGCATGTGCGGCTCATCATCGACGCGACCAAGTGGAATCCCGCCGCGCCGAAGTGGGCCGACGTGATCTACCTCGAGTGCCACGGGCCGAACGGGCACCGGCCCGGTGTGACGCGAAACCACGGGGCGAGCGTCGACCAGCACGATGCGGTGTGGCCGAAGTGGAATCATCGAGCGGCGATGGTGCGGATTCGGTCCAGGCCGTGACCGACCTCAACGGCTGGGGCGCCGATCCCAATGCGGAAACTGGCCCCATGGCGATCACGCATGGCGATCGGATCCACGTGGATCGGGTGATCGAAGGTTTCAACGCGCGCCTAACACAGCACATCGCCGCGCAGGATGAGCGTGCTGCGCTCTTCTACGCGAACCGCATGAACCCCTTAGAGGAGCGGCTGCGTAGCGCAGAGCGCAGCCTGTGGCTGTCTCGCGGCATGCTGTACGCGGTGCTGTTCGCCGTAGCTGTCATGGCGATCCGACTACAGGTGTACACGAGCGGGCGGTGACCTACCGCGGATAAAGCAAAGGCCCGGCGCCTGATGCGTCGAGCCTTGCTCCGACCGGGAAACCCCAATCCGTGATGCCCTGACGGCAAGTTGAAGCGTAGCACGGTGGAGATGCCGCACCGCTCCGGATCCCGCCTACATGGGGAAGTGGCCCGCCGACCTCGCGTTCGGTATAGGCTGAGGCATGGAAACCACGACCGAGGCCCGTGTCTTGATCAGGCGCGAGGTCGTTCGGGATGGAAGCTATCGATGGGTTGCGCAGGTCCTAGAGCACGACCTTGCGGCACAAGCATCGAGCATCGACGAAATCCTCTACGAGGTGCGGCGCATGATCGTTGGACACATCCTGTCATGCGAAGAGCAGGGCCTCGATCCGTACGCGGTGCCACCGGCCCCGAAGGAATACGAGGATGAGTACAACGCGTCCGAGTCGACGCTCAGCCTCGTGATTACACGGGGCAAACCCGACGAGGCGATGATGCACGAGGTGCCCCACATCTCGGCTCGATTCGCCCGAGGGGTGTAGTTCGTGCCTTATCCGAACGGTCCGCCCGTAGCGTTCGGGGCGTTGCTCGCGCGCTTGGTCGAGCGATACGGGTGCAGGCAAGTGACCCTCGGCAAGACTTACAGCGGCGAGCGGGGCCCCGAGAATTTCACGTACCTCGTTCGAGTGGTGAACGGGAACGTGGTGACCGCCCATCTTCAGAGCCTAGGACCGGATGATGATGTAACGCCGTCGGTCGTTCGGAGCTTGTGCCTAAAGCTCGGCATCAACCCCGCCGAATTCGGCGCGCTGGCGATCGACGACCGGAACTGAACCGCTAGCGCTTCCGGCT
>JACDGR010000144.1 GCA_013821525.1 Actinomycetota bacterium | reverse complement strand
CGCGCGCGTCTCGCTAGCAGGCACGACCGTCCCGAACCTGCTCGACGACCTCGACCCGACGCTCGTCGGCAGGGACCGGCTGCCGTGGCTGAAGGAGACCGGGAAGGTGATCGGCGAGCGCAGCACGAACTGGGCGATCGTCCCGTGCCCGCACCGCGCGTGGGCCAAGCTCGTGTTCCCCGACCTCTCCGACGACGAGGCGTACGAGCGGTTGTGGAGCGAGCTCGAGCACGTGCTGCGGCTCGACGAGCCCGACCCTGGCGCTGCGTGGGAGGAGCGGATGGACACCCTGAACGACTCGGCAAACCGTCTTGCCGCGCGGCGCTTCGACGCGATCGAGCTGCGAGGCCCTGGCACGGAGCTGACCGTCGGGATGCTCCCGACGCACACCTGGTGGGCTGCCGACTTCACGACTGCAGCGGGGCTACGCCACTTCCCGAACCTGCCGACCGAAGAGGTATTCACGACGCCCGACCCCGAGCGCACAGACGGCCATGTCACATCGACGAAGCCGCTCGTATTGCGCGACGGGACGATCATCCGCGGCCTGCGCGTCACTTTCGAGAGCGGTAAGGCGGTGACGATCGACGCTGACGAGAACGCTGAGGCATTGCGTTCGCAGCTGACGATCGACGACGGCGCGCTGCGCCTCGGTGAGCTGGCCCTCGTCGATAGCCAGGGCCGCATCGGGCCGCTCGACACCGTCTTCTACGACACGCTGCTCGACGAGAACGCTGCGAGCCACATTGCGCTCGGCAATGGGTTCCCATTCCTCGTCGAAGACGCCGACGTCGAACGCGTCAACTCGAGCGGTACGCACGTCGACTTCATGATCGGCTCGCCCGAGCTGGACGTCGACGGAGTCACCGCCGACGGGGAGCGCGTGCCCGTGCTTCGCGGCGGCGACTGGCAGGTCTGAGCCGCGGCGCGGCCGCGGGCCGGTTCGGATCCCAGACGAATAGACGAATGCGTAACATGCAGCCTCGTGACGACGACGGAGCTGCCTGGCCAGATCGACCTCGCGCCGCACGGCATCGATCCTTCAGGGATCGTGTACCGCAACCCGACGACCTCCTTGCTCTACAGCCATGCGCTGCGCCGCGGCGACGGGCGCTTGGCCGAGGGTGGCCCGCTGGTCGTCGACACGGGTGCGTTCACCGGCCGCTCGCCGAAGGACAAGTTCCTCGTCGAGGAACCGAGCTCCAGCGAGCGCATCTGGTGGGGAGAGGTCAACCAGCCGCTCTCCGAATCGCACTTCGACGGCCTGCGTGAGAAGGTCACATCGCACCTCGCCGCAGCAGACGCGCTCTATGTCGTCGATGCCTGGGCTGGCGCCGACCCGGCGCATCGCATCGGCGTGCGCGTGATCACCGCGCACCCGTACCACGCGCTCTTCGCGAAGACGATGTTCATCGAGCTCACACCAGATGACGCGGACGCGGACGCGTTCGAGGCGCAGGCGCTCGTGCTGCACACGCCGGACATCGAGGCGGATCCAAGCGAAGACGGAACGCGCGCCGGCACGTTCGTCGTGCTGCACCCCGGCAAGACCGAGTTGCTCGTCGGCGGGACGTTCTACGCGGGCGAGATCAAGAAGTCGATCTTCACGGTGATGAACGATCGCCTGCCGCTCGAGGGCGTCTTCCCGATGCACTGCTCGGCGAACGTGGGGGAGGACGGAAAGGTCGCGATCTTCTTCGGGCTGTCGGGTACCGGCAAGACGACGCTTTCAGCCGACCCCGAGCGTTCGCTGATCGGTGACGACGAGCACGGCTGGGGCGACAACGGCGTCTTCAACATCGAGGGCGGGTGCTACGCGAAGGTGATCCGGCTCTCGCCGAGCGCCGAGCCCGAGATCTTCAAGACGACGCAGACGTTCGGGACGATCCTCGAGAACGTGACGGTCGACGAGCTGGGGCAGCTCGATCTCGACGACGACTCGAAGACGGAGAACACGCGCGCTGCGTACAAGCTGGAGGAGATCGCGAATGCGTTGCCGTCGAAGATGGCGGGGCATCCCGCCGCCGTGATCTTCCTGACAGCGGACGCGTTCGGGATCCTGCCGCCGATCGCGAAGCTGAGCCGCGAGCAAGCCCTCTTCTACTTCCTCTCGGGCTTCACGGCCAAGCTCGCCGGGACCGAGATCGGCGTCACCGAGCCGCAGCCGACCTTCTCGACCTGCTTCGGCCAGCCGTTCCTGCCGCAGCATCCAGAGGTGTACGCGCAGATGCTCGGGGCGAAGCTCGACGAGCACCACGCCGGCGTCTGGCTCGTCAACACGGGGTGGACCGGCGGGCCGTTCGGCGAGGGCAGCCGAATGCCGATCGCCGCGACCCGCGCGATGCTTCATTCCGCGCTCGCGGGCGACCTGGACGACGCCGAGTTCCGGACTGACGAGGTGTTCGGCTTCGAGGTGCCGGTGACGGTGCCCGGTGTCGAATCGTCGCTCCTTGATCCTCGCTCGACGTGGAGCGACCCGGCGACCTACGACCGGAAAGCGCGTGAGCTCGCCGTGAGGTTCGCCGAGAACTTCTCGAAGCGCTTCGGCGATGTCGATGCACGCGTCCGCGCTGCCGGACCGCAGGTCTAAAGGCTAGATGTGAAACAGCGTGGTCGTGCGTCTCGCGCGAAGCCTCTAGTGCCGCGGCTGCAGAGCGCGTTCCGCTAGCGTCCTCAGGCGTGGAAGCGACCCACGATGTGCTGGTCGTCGGTGCGGGCTGCGCGGGAATGCGCGCGGCCATCGAGGCCTACGACGCGGGGGCGAACGTCGGCGTCATCTCGAAGCTCCACCCGACCCGCAGCCACTCCGGAGCGGCCGAGGGCGGCATCAACGCGGCCCTGGGGAACGCCACCGAAGACTCGGTCGAGTCGCATGCTTTCGACACGGTCAAGGGCTCCGACTACATCGGCGACCAGGACGCGATCGAGATCTTCACGCGGGAGGCTCCGGGCGACATCTACCAGCTCGAGAACTGGGGAGCCTTCTTCTCGCGCCAGGACGACGGCAGGCTCGCGCAGCGCCCGTTCGGCGCTGCCGGCTCGCCGCGGACGGTCTTCGCCGCGGATATCACGGGCCACGTTCTGATCCAGGTGCTCTACGAGCAGCTCGTCAAGCGCGACATCACCGTGTACGAGGAGTTCTTCGCGTGGAAGCTCGTTGAGCACGACGGCCGCTGTCAGGGCGTCATCTGCTGGGATCTGCTGAACGGCGGCCTGAAGTCGGTCGGCGGCAGGACGGTCGTGCTGGCGACAGGCGGGCAGGGGCGCATCTATCGGACGACGACGAACGCCTACGCGTGCACGGGCGACGGCGCGGCGATGGCGCTGAAGCTCGGACTGCCGCTGAAGGACATGGAGTTCATGCAGTTCCACCCGACGACCCTCTATCCGTCGGGGATCCTGCTCACCGAGGGCTGCCGCGGTGAAGGGGCGTACCTGATCAACAGCGAAGGCGAGCGCTTCATGAAGCGGTACGCGCCGAACGCGATGGAGCTCGCCTCCCGCGACGTCGTCTCGCGCTCGGAGCAGACGGAGATCGACGAAGGGCGCGGCATCGACGGCTCGATCTACCTCGACATGCGCCATCTCGGCGCGGCGAAGATCATCGAGCGACTGCCCGGCTCCCGCGAGCTCTCGATGACGTTCGCCGGCGTCGACCCGATCTACGACCCGGTGCCAGTCCGCCCGGGTGCGCACTACCACATGGGCGGTGTCGAGACGGACAATGACGGCGCGACGGAGCTCGCAGGGTTGTACGCCGCCGGCGAGGTCGCGTGCGTCTCGGTGCACGGTGCAAACCGCCTCGGCGGCAACTCGCTGATGGAGACGATCACGTTCGGACGCCGCGCCGGCCGCGCTGCCGCCGAGTGGGCGCTCTCCCAGACGAGCGTCGAGGTGCCGCAGAGCGCGCAGGACGACGCCGAGCGCGAGCTGCAGGGCATCCTCGGTGTCACCGAGGGCGAGCGTCCGTGGCAGATCCGGAACGACCTCGGCGCGTCGATGTTCGACAACTTCGGCGTCTTCCGGCGCGAAGAGCAGATGACCGCGCAGCTCGACATCCTCGAAGGTTTGCGCGAGCGGTATGCGAAAGGTGTCGTGATCGAGGACAAGGGTGAGGTCTTCAACAGCGACCTGACGCAGGCGATCGAGCTCGGCAACATGATCGAGCTTGCCGAGTGCATGGTGCAGGCGGGCGTCGCGCGCAAGGAGTCACGCGGCGCGCATGCGCGCCCCTATGACTATCCGACGCGAGATGACGAGAACTTCATGAAGCATTCGATCTCGCATTGGGTCAACGGCAGGCCCAAGCTCTCCTACAAGGACGTTCGCGTCACGAAGTACGAGCCGATGGAGCGCAAGTACTGATGCAGGCCCTGGCCCTGACGACGAACGGAGGTGGCAGCTGATGCAGGTCGGCCTCAAGGTCTGGCGTTTCAACTCGCGGTCCGGTGAGCGTGAGCTGCAGGAGTTCGAGATCAGCGCGCCCGAAGAGGCGACGCTGCTCGACTGCCTCGACATCGTCAAGGACAAGCACGATGGGACGCTCGCCTACCGCAAGAGCTGTCGGATGATGATCTGCGGCTCGTGCGGGATGCGCATGGACGGCGCGGCCGTGCTCGCCTGCAAGGTGCGCATGTACGAGATCGCCGAGGCAGGCCACGTTCCGGTGATTTCGGCGATGGGCAACCTGCCGATCGTCAAGGACCTCGTGGTCGACATGCAGCCGTTCTGGGAGAAGTTCAAGAGCGTCAATCCCTACCTGCAACCGGGCTACGACGAGCCGCCGGACGGTAAGGAGTACCGCGTCAAGCAGGAGCGCATGAACGTGATCCACAAGGAAGCGCTCTGCATCAACTGCGGCTGCTGTGTGTCGGAGTGCAACGCGATGGAGTCCGACCCGGACTTCCTCGGCCCGCAGGCGCTGGCCAAGGGCATGCGGTTCGTCGGTGACCCGCGCGACGGCGCCAAGCTGGCGCGTCTCGAGAAGCTGAACGGCGAGCACGGAATCTGGGAGTGCACGCGCTGTTACTTCTGCAACGAGCGCTGCCCGAAGGGAGTCGACCCGCGCGATGCGATCGCGAAGCTCGGCGCCGAGTCGGTGATGGAAGGAATCGACCGCGACATGGGTGCGAAGCACGCGAAGTGGTTCGTCACGTCGGCGAAGACGACCGGGTGGCTGCGCGAGACGGAGCTCGTGCCGAAGACGCAGGGCGTCGTCACCGCGATCAAGCAGACGAAGTTCGCGCTCGGCCTCGCCATGAAGGGCAAGGTGCCGCCGCCGTTCCCGCCGCACGTCGCGAAGAACGTGCAGGAGTCGCGCCGCCTCTACGATCTTGTTCACGAGCAGGGCATCGCAGGCTACGCCGGCATCGTCCAGGGCGAGCACGCGCTCGCGAAGCTCTCGCACGGCAACGTGCAAGGTGAGTCACTCGAGCAGATCTACGACCGGCCCGGCTCGTTCTCGCGCCCGTACCTGCAGGACGAGGAGATTCCGAGCGGCTCCGAAGGCGGCATGGGCGCGCTCAACCAGGCGGACACGACGCCGGGCGAGGAGCCGACGAAGATGTACGGCGACAACCAACCAGGTGAAGGAGCTGCCAAGTGACCGCCACGGCGACCGAGACAAAGCGCGTCGCGTACTACAAGGGCTGCCTGGCCTCTCTGTCGGCAAAGGAGCTCGACTCGGCGACGCAGGCGCTCGCACCGAAGGTCGGGCTCGAGCTCGTCGAGCTCGAATCGGTCACGTGCTGCGGCGCGGGTGACATCCACGAGGCCGAGCCGGACTATTACCTCCACCTGAACGCGCGCATCCTCGCCTAC
Organism: Actinomycetota bacterium; assembly: GCA_013821525.1. Taxonomy (GTDB): domain Bacteria; phylum Actinomycetota; class Thermoleophilia; order Gaiellales; family Gaiellaceae; genus PALSA-600. The sequence continues at coordinate 2,101 of JACDGR010000144.1, read as the reverse complement.
GCAGCGGCCGAAGGCGTCGACACGCTGCTCACGGTCTGCAACGTCTGCACGCTCAATCTGCGGCAGGCCAACTTCATCCTGATCGGCGACTCCGAGGTGCGCGCTCGGATCAACGAGAACCTCGTCTCCGTCGGCGTCCCCGCGTACGAGCGGGACATCGATGTGCGTCACCTGCTCTGGGAGATCGCCGAGGGCGAGGGCTACGAGAAGCTGAAGACAGCCGCGCATCGTGGGCTGAAGGGGCTGAAGATCGCGCCGTTCTACGGTTGCCAGATCCTGCGCCCGTCGAAGATCAACGGCTTCGAGGATCCCGACCGCCCATGGTCGCTCGAGAGGATCATCGAGGCGTGCGGGGGCACTCCGATCGACTATCCCGCGAAGATCAAGTGCTGCGGCTTCCCGATCATCCAGGCGCGCGAGGAGACAGCACTCGGCGAGCTGATCCAGCCGATCGAGCAAGCGATGGAGGCCGGTGCGGACTGCATCGTGACGCCCTGCCCGCTCTGCCACCTCTCGCTCGACGCATGGCAGTCGAAGCTGAAGGCAGCAACCGGCAAGGACTACGGGATGCCGATCCTCCACCTCTCGCAGCTCGTTGGAGTCGCCGCGGGGCTCGAGGAGTCGGAGCTGAAGTTCAAGCGGCATGTCGTATCCGTCAAGCCGGTGATCGAGAAGCTCCAGATCTGAGCTTGCTCGGACGCAGCCCGTTCGCCGCTGCAGCGGCCGGCGTGGTGGGGGTCGCCGCGGCTGGTGCCGCATACGGCTGGTTCGAAGCAGGGTGGGTGCGCCTGCGCGCGCGCGACCTCACGCTGCCGGGGCTGCCGCCCGAGCTCGACGGCATCCGCATCGCGCACGTCTCCGACTTCCACCTCGGCGTTCCCTCTCGCGGGGTGCGCGCGGTCGAGCGGGCGGTCGCCTGGGTTGCCGAGCGCCAGCCGGACCTCGTCTGCGTCACGGGCGACCTGCTCTCGCGCCCGCAGGCCGAGAGCCAGCTCCTCGAGCTACTCGGCCGGCTGCCGCATCCGTACGTGGTGCTCGGCAATCACGACCATGCGATCTCGCGCGACCCGTTCTCTCGCCCGGTCGAGCTCGGTCGGCTCGAGCACGGGACGATGCTCGTCGATACCGCGGTCGAGGTCGAGCTGCGGGGTCGGCGGGTCGAGCTCGCCGGCGTCGACCCGCGGTCGTGGCTCGATCGGCGCCCGAGCGGTTTCGCGGACTCGGATGCCGACCTCCGGATCCTCCTCTGCCACTTCCCGACCGCGCTCGACCGCGTCCCCGACGGGCGCTGGCAGCTGATCCTCGCGGGCCACCTCCACGCAGGCCAGATCGTGCTCCCATACGGGTTCGGGAAGCTGCTCCTGGCGCATCCCGGGGCGCCTTACTCCGAAGGTGTCTACCGCCGGGGGGCGACGACGATGCACGTCTCGCCCGGCCTCGGCACCACATTCGTGCCGTTTCGCTTCTTCGCCCGCCCGGAGGCCACCGAGCTCACTCTACGATCAGGGTGATGGAAGGCCACAGCGTCATCTCGCCGGATGTGCTCGGCCGGTACGCGGCGGACGCCGCGGCCGAGGTGCCGGGAGTGCACACGAAGCTGCGCCGCGGTGCGAGGGTGAGCGGCTCGCAGGTCGAGGTGCACGTCGTCGTCGACTACGGCGCGAGCGTGCCGGCCGTCGCCGCGGAGGTGCAGCGGCGCGTCGCTGACTACCTGGAGCGCATGACCGACGCACGTCCGCTCGCGGTGCACGTCGTGGTCGACGACGTGCAGAGGCCTTAGCGGGCGTGGCGCCGCGGATCGCAGGCTTGACGAAGTTGTCGCTCGAGACGGCGCCGTCGGTGTGCCACGACTGCGTCTGGTGGCAGACACGCGGTCGCCGCGAGCTGGACAAGGATCGGTGGATGGAGCGAGTCGAGCTCGGTTTCGGGGCGTTCGGGACGATCTACTACGACTCGGACGGTCGCGTGCTCGGCTCGATGCAGTACGGGCCGGCACCGGCGTTCCCGCGCGCCCACGAGCTGCCCGGCGGCCCGCCCTCGGACGATGCGATGCTCGTCACGTGCGCCTATCTCGTCGCGGAGTCGGCGCCGTGGGTGCTGC
>JACDGR010000143.1 GCA_013821525.1 Actinomycetota bacterium | reverse complement strand
GCACGGAACTCGGTCGAGACAACGCGCACCGAGCCGTCGACGTCGATCACGATCGCGTTCGGCGGCCGCTCGTCGCGCAAGAACTTCGACAGCTTCTCCTCGGCGTACCCGCCTGACGCGACAGCTGACGGCGCGGCGAAGCCGACGACCGATTCGGCCGTCTCCTCGCCCTGCGTCAACCTGACGAGGTAGGCGGCGTCGCAGCCCGATCCATCATCAGGAGAGACTGCGCGTGTGCTTTCGACAACCCAGGCCATGCAGACCAGTGTGCCCTACGCCGCCGACGGACCGGGAGAACCGGCGTCAATCGCATCGCGGTTCGGTTCCGCATCGCGATCGTCGTCGTGGTCGCCCGCAGCCGCTGCCTCGTCGCCGTCCTCGGCCTCGAGATCGAATTCAGAGCCTTCCGGCGGCGCGAGGAGAGCGTCGGCGGCGGCCTGCTTCTTGTCCTCTTTCTTCTCCGCCTTGCGCGCGCGCTTCTCGCGAACCGCTTGTTCGCGCGCGATCTTTGCCATCGTGGTCTGTCGCTTGGAGCTCGCCATCGGCACCTTCCGTCGTCGGACGCGGCATCTGCACGCGCCGGTACACCGTAGCGCGGCGTCTGAGGTGAGTACGGGTTTTAGGAGTTGGTCTCGCGCGAGCGCGGGTCGAGCTCGGCGACGTAGTCGCCCGCCTCGCCCGACTTCCGGACGATCCAGAAGGTCTCGCTCTCGGCAACGACGTCCTCGATCTCGGGCGTGTAGTGGTTGGGAAGCACGACGAACTGCTTCGGGTTCTGCCGGATCGCCTCGTAGTCCGCGAGGCTCAACGAGACGCGAAAGGTGCAGTCCTTGTTCGCGCACTCGCAGAAGTACTCGTAGCCCCCGTCGTCTCCGAGCTGGGCGGCAACGTCCCGCACCCGCTCGTTCACCTCGCGAAAGAGCACTTCGTTCTGGGCCATCCGCCGGTCGCGCTCGTCCATGGTCACACCGTAGACGTTCAGTCGGGAATGGCGGCTCTGAAGGCGCCGAGCCCCTGTGAGAGTCGCAGCGCCGAGGCGAGGCGCCCGAGCGCTGTCCGGAGCGCCTCGAGATCCCGGGGCCGTACCTCGACCGAGAAATCACCCACGAACGCATCGGTGATGGCGACGGAGAGCGCCATCCCACCACGATTCGTGCCACCCGCACCCATCTGCCACAGTTGCTGCGCGAGCGTCCGAGCGTCCTCCGAGGCGAGCTCGAACGTCGCGCCCTCCGGCAAGGTGAAAACAATGGGCAACACCTCGGAACTCTGCCAGCGCCGTCGGCCGGGCGTCGGCGCGAACAGGTGTGAAAGCCGTGGGAGAGGTGCCGGCGCATCGACCCGACCGGCTAGACGCTCGTCGGCACGCTGATCGGGATGCGTATGGCGGCGCGGCGAAGCGGGGGATGATTGCCGTCAGTCCTGCCGCAGGGCACGCGCCGCCGGTCGGTCTATCGGCAGCGGTCATGGCCGGCTTGAACGGCCGCCGACCCGGCATTCAGTGAGGCAGAACGGTCGCGCTCGGCGTGCGCTGCGGATAGCCGAAGTAGAAGCCCTGGGCGTTGTGGTAGCCGAGGCCCTCGACGATCCGTTGTTGCTCGACCGTCTGAATGCCCTCGGCGATCAACTTGAGGCCAAGTGCGGTTCCGAGATCGATGATTCCTTTCAGGAGCACGAGGTCGACGCCGGGATCGCCGACTTCGGCGGTGAAGCTGCGGTCGATCTTCACGATGTCGACGGGGAAACGCCGCAGGTAGGACAGTGACGCGTACCCGGTCCCGAAGTCGTCGAGGGCGAGCATCACGCCCATCTCCTTGAGCAGGTCGAGCAGGTCGAGCTGCCGCTCGACCTTGTCACCTGCTGCGAGCAGCACACTTTCGGTCAGCTCGAGCGTCAACAGGTCGGCCCGGAAGCCTGACTCCTCGAGCGCTGCGGCGACGAGGTCGGCGAAGCCCTTGTTCCTGCAGTTGCTTCGCCGAGACGTTGACTGCGATCCCGATTGCGTCCGCTCCGTCTGCCAGCAGGCCCGCGCCGAACGAGCACGCCTCCCGCAGCACCCAGCTTCCGATCGGAACGATCAGGCCCGATTCTTCGGCAAGTGGGATGAAATCGAGTGGCTGGACGAGACCTTCGAGCGGATGCTCCCAGCGGATCAACGCCTCGTAGGTCGTGATCTGCTGGGTGTCCAGCTCGACGATCGGTTGGTAGTCGACGCGAAATTCGCGGCGCTCGACCCCCTCGCGCAGCTCGGTGACGCGTCGAGAACGCTGCACCGCAGCATTGTCGATTGCGGCATCGAAGAAGGCGTAGCCGACATCCTGTTGACTCTTCGCGCGATACATCGCCGCGTCGGCCTCTTTCAGCATCACCTCGACGTCGCTGCCGATCGCGATCCCGACACTTGCGGTGACGGGCGAGCCGAGCCGTTTTGACGCTCTGACGCTTGAACCACGCTTGCTCCCACAGCGGTCTGCCTCCGGCTCGCACGACCGTTCGGCGGGTCGGTCGAGTACAGTGAGCTCGAAGCGTCTGATCTGACCCCGTTGCCCACCTGGCCGCTGTGGCCTGGCGCGCGGAAGTAGGTCGATCTGATGCAGGGACGAAAGCTCGCGAAGAGCGCCCCCGGTTTAACGGTTGGAGACGCCGCCGCGCGTCTGCGGCTGCTTGAGATCGAAAATGCGCAGCTTCGTCACGCGCTCGAGAGCCGTGTGATCATCGAGCAGGCCAAAGGCTGTGTGAGTGTCCGCCGTGGGGTCCCGGTCGAGGTCGCGTTCGAGCTGATTCGCGGCGCCTCGCGTAGTCAGCGGCGCGAAATTCACGAGCTGGCCGCTGAGATCGTCGCGAACGCCGGCCACTTCACGGTCGAGCGCAGGTGATTCTCCCGCGTGCGCGTCGTAACGGACTGCTCGGAGAATGACAGGCGCTCGTTCCTGCTGTGCGGCCGGAATCGATTGTCATGGACAGCGTGGAGCTGACCCGGGCCCGGATCGCGGATAACCAATCGCGTTTCCGCGAAGCCAATGAGAACATCGAGGCCGGGGCCGAAAAGGTCGGCTACGGCCCAATTCCGTTTATCTGCGAATGCGCCGACACCCGCTGCATGGAGATCGTCCAGCTGACATTTCAGGCATACGAAAGCATTCGCGTGCACCCCGTCGCTTCTTCAACGTGCGCGGACATGAGCTGCTCTCGGTGGACGCCGGGGCCGCTGTTGTAGTCGAACGACTACCCGGCTACGTGCTGACTGACACGATCGGCGAAGCCGGCGAAATCGCCGAGGCAGCGCATGACGCGCCGCCGGAGGAGGGATGAGGGTCTTGGCGCTGGCAGCCGGTTTCGAAGACACCCAGCATGTAGCCGACACCCACGACGCCGATTCCGTGGTCGACCCCAGGGACGAGCTCTCGCGCCTCTCGGTCGTTAGAGCGTTAGCTCGGCGCTTACCTCGCGTCGGCCATGCACGATCTGCTCGGACCACTCCGCGAGCCGATCGACGATCGCCAACCCCCGCCCGCCCACACGATGCTGGTCGGGGGTCAGCGCCACAGGAATCGTTCGGGCATGGGCTGCGTCGCGCACGCGGATCGTGAGTCGGCTTCCTTCGAGTTGGAACTCGACGCTGATCTGATCGCCGGGACGGCTCCCGTGTCGTACCGCGTTGGTCACAAGCTCGCTCGCGACTAGAAGCGCATCCAAGCGCCGGGCGGGCTCGACTGCTGCGCGCTCGAGGCTGCGGTCGAGCAACGATCGCGCAGCGGCAACCGTCGCAGGTGTCGCCCCCCACGTCTCTGCCGTCACAAAACGTTCTACTGACCCCGGCACCTCTTGCTCCTATGCCCCTGCCCCGCCGGGTTACTCCTAGGGAAAGCGATTGGGTCTCCGCGACGCTCGGTGATCGGAATCTTGTGACCCGCGAGGACGAAAAAGGACGTCGGGTCTGCGCGGACGGCCTCGTAGGCCCGAGCTCGCGACGACCAGTCGCTTGCCTCTCCGGAGTCAGTCCGTCGACCGCGCTCTAGCTCCGCTCGCCCGGTTTCAAGCGCGTGGATCTTCGTTGAGAGCGATGATTCCGGCTGGCCCGTCCTTTGCGACCACGATGTAGTTCTTGCTCAGCGTCACGGTTTGCTCGATCTCGATGTCCTCGTGGCCGTGGGCAAGGAGGAAATGCGTGCCGTCGTTTCGTACCAGCTCATATTCAACTCGAGTCAGCGTAATTCGCTCGAAGCAGTCAGGGGTCGAACACTCGCAGATGAAATCGTGGAGCGCGTTGCGCCCGAAATCGATTTCCAGACTCGCGATTCTCTCGTTCAGCGATCTGAAAATTGCCTCGTTGTAAGCGAGGCGTTCCTCTCTCTCCTCGCTGCTATCCACCGTCGAGCCCGACCATGACATCCTCGCACGCTAGCGCCACATTTCACGAATCGGATCACCCGATCGGGGCATGCGCGGCGCGCCGGCTCATGCACGATCGGCTCCGGTTTCCAGCGGTCGTGCGAAGCGGGCGAAGAGACTCGAACTCTCGACCCTCAGCTTGGGAAGCTGATGCTCTACCAACTGAGCTACACCCGCGTGCCGCTCATTCTAGCCAGCACAAGATTTTCGGGTCTGCGGCATCTCAGCTCCCCAGGCCGCGTTATGCAGCGGGCGTCGTTCTAAGAACGATCCGGTGACATGCGTCAAACGCCGGGTGAGGGGCGCGGAGCCGCAGCCGCGCTCTCACCTCGGCTGTGCTGCATCCTATGCCGGAGCGGACGCTCCTTCATAGACCTCGATGAAGCGCAGGTAGTTCCGCGCGATCTTCGCGACTGCAGCCTCACGGTCGAAGCCGTCGGGATCGGCGGCGTACGCCTTGACGGCCTCACCGAAGATCGAGCGGCCGATCGCGAAGCCGTTGTACCCCTCCAGGCCGGCGGCGGCGCGCAGCCACTCGTCCACCTTGTCGTCCGACGCGCCGCGGCCGAGCACGACACACGACACACGGTCGCGACCGTCGCGCCGCACGAGCTGCGCGATCTCGTTGCAGGCCTCGCGGTCGTCGATACCCTCGATCTTCCAGATGTCCGCCTCGACCCCGCCGTTCTGCAACTGCAGGATCGCCTCCATCATCAGCTGCGGGCGCAGCTCGAGGTCGTAGCGGTCGACGCTGCCGTCGACGCGCGCAAGCTGCGCGTCCTCCGCGGGCACGAGCAACTCGAAGAGGTACTTGCGGTGATGCTGGTGCAGCCACTCGGAAAGACGGCGCAGCTTCTCGATCTGCCGCTCGTTCAGCTCCGGGTCGCCCTCCGGGTTGTAGCGGACGAGCACCTTCGAGAAATCGGGGTCGAACTCCTCGATCTTCTCGCCGAACGCGTCCCCGTACTCGAAGTCGAACTCGTTCTGGCCGCTCTTCTCGACCGGCATCGCGAGCTTGTAGCCGCCCGCCTTTGCCTGACGCGCAACCTCCGGGCCGTACTGGCTGTCGACGAGCACGCCGGCAGCCTGCTTCGGCGCCCCTTCCTCGACGGCGCGCAGGAAGCCCTCCCAGATCAGTGACTTCGCTCCCGGGACGCGATCGACGTCACCGACCATCTTCTCGAACGAGCCACGGTGGTCGAACGCGAGCACGTAGAGAAGATCGGTGGAGCCGAGCTCGTTCAGCCCGATTTCGGTCATCAGTATTCCCTCCCGGTGAAGTGAGCGAGCTTGCTCAAGGTGTGTCGTGCCTCGATCCGGCGAACCGTGCCGGAGCGCGAGCGCAGCGCGATCGAATCGGTGATCGCCGCTCCCGTGACGTAGCGAATCCCGCGCAATAGCGCTCCGGTCGTGACACCGGTGGCGGCGACGAACACGTCGTCGCTCCGCACGAGATCGTCGGTGAAGAGGACGCGATCGAGGTCGTACCCCGCTTCGAGGAGCGCGGCGCGCTCCTCGTCGGTGCGCGGCCAGAGCTTTCCCTGGATGCCGCCGCCGACAGCCTTCAGCGCGGCTGCCGAGATCACGCCCTCGGGCGTGCCGCCGATCCCGTAGAGGAGGTCGACGCCGGTCTCCGGGCGCGCAGCAGCGATTGCGGGGGCGACGTCCCCGTCACGAATCAGGTTGACGCGGGCACCCGCCTGTCGCAGCTCGCCGATCAGATCCTCGTGCCGCTCTCGCTCGAGCACGACGACGCGGACGTCGGTCGGCCTGCGGCCCTTCGCCTTCGCGACCGCGTTCACGTTCTCCGTCGGGGACGCATTGATGTCGATCGCATTGACCGCGTCGGCGCCCGCAGCGATCTTCTCCATGTAGACGGCCGCGCCGGGAAAGAACATCGAGCCTCGCTCGGCAACGGCGATCACCGCGATCGCGTTCGGCTGACCGAGCGCTGTCAGGCGCGTGCCCTCGAGTGGGTCGACCGCCACGTCGACCTGCTGACCGCCTCCCGCGCCGACCTCCTCACCGTTGTAGAGCATCGGCGCTTCGTCCTTCTCGCCTTCCCCGATCACGACGACGCCCTCCATCGCGACCGAGTCCAGCATCGTGCGCATCCCGTCGACCGCCGCCTGGTCGGCAGCGATCTTGTCGCCGCGCCCGATCCAGCGTCCGGCGCCCATCGCAGCGGCCTCGGTCACACGGACGAGCTCAAGCGCCAGGTTCCGGTCGGGATGCTGAGAGCCCACGGCCGCGGAGCCTACATCCGCTCCGGCGCGTCGACCCCGACGAGGTCGAGACAGCGCGCGATCACCTGTTGGGTCGCCTGGCAGAGTCCGAGCCTGAACGACTGTGCCGGGTCATCGAGCACGCGGCATGCTTGGTAGAAGCGGTGGAAATCGTCGGCGAGCCTGATCGCGTACACGGGGATCAGCTGCGGCCCGCGCCGCTCGGCCGCCTCCCTGACTGCAACCGGGAAGTCGGTCAGCCGCTTGATCAGCTCTTTCTCCTCCGGCACGAGCGGGCCTGGAGGGCGGCCGCCGACCTCACTCGCTCCCGCGTTGCGCAGGATCGCGGCGATCCGGGCGTGCGCGTATTGCACGTAGTAGACCGGGTTCTTGGCGGATTTCTCCGCGGCGAGGTCCAGGTCGATCTCGATCGTCTGGTCGGGGCCGCGGTTGACGAGGTACCAGCGTGCAGCATCGATGCCGATCTCGTCCATCACCTCGTCGAGGAAAACGACATTGCCCGCGCGCTTCGACGCTTTCGATGCTTCGCCACCACGGGTCAGATGGACGAACTGGTACAGCAGCACCTCGACTCGGCCGGGATCGAGACGGAGCATGCGTGCGATCGCGGCGTACCAGCGTGCGGTCGCATGATGATCTGCGCCGAGCACGTAGATCGCACGGTCGAACCCGCGGTCGAGCTTGTCGACGAGATACACGACGTCGGCAGCGCGGTAGGTCGGCGTCCCGCCCCTTTCCTGCGAGCGCACGAGCACCCAGTCCTGCTCGTCACCGTACGCGGAGGAACGAGCCCACAGCGCACCGTCACGCTCGTAGGTGTCGAGTCGCGGCAGAAACTCGGACAGGCGGCGCTCGAGCTCGCTCTGCAACGCCCAGCTGTCGAAGTGAATCCGGAAACGCTCCATCGTCTGCTCGATCGACGCGAGCATCTTCGGCACAGGGTCACCCTCTTCACGTGCGAGGTCGACGACATAGTCGCCCCGGTACCCGTCCTCCGGCACCTCCTCACCGCGACGCAGCGCATCAATCGAGGCGCGGAACCGATCCATCTGCGCGCCGGCGTCGTTGTAGTAGTACTCGCGCTGCACCTCGTGTCCCGCGAAGTCGAGGAGGCGCGCCACGCAGTCGCCGTACGCGCCGTTGCGGGCCGCGGAGACGACGATCGGGCCCGTCGGGTTCGCGGAGACCATCTCGACCTGCACGCGCTCGGCCGTTGCGGCGAACCCGCCGCCGTAGCCCGCGTCGATCTCCGAGAGCGCGTCGAGGAAGAAGGCGTCAGAGAGGCGGATATTCAGGAACCCCGGCCCGGCAACCTCGGCCGAG
>JACDGR010000142.1 GCA_013821525.1 Actinomycetota bacterium | reverse complement strand
GCGAAGGAGAGTGGCGCGGCAGCGGTGCTCTGTCTCGCCTTCCCGCTGCGCCCACCCCGGCGGGTAGGCGGCGCGGAGCCGCCGAGCCGCCAGCCGGAGCTCGACGCGGTGACGGTTCCGCTGCTCGTCGTCCAGGGCGTGAACGACCCTTTCGGCGTCCCTCGGCCGAGCGTCCACCGCACCGTGATCAAGGTCGCCGGCAACCACAGCCTGCGCAGCGGACTCGCCGCTATTGGTCAGGGAATCGACGGGTGGCTGCGAGAGGTGCTGGGCGAGTCGCAGATCGATTAGCTGGTAGTCATGTCCTCGACCGCCTCTCGACGCTTCGGCCGCGCAGGTGACGGCTACGCCGTCAGGGCGATCTCGGTGAAGACGTGCGTTCGGTTGCGGCCGCCGCTCTTCGCGGCATACAGAGCCGTGTCCGCGTGATGCAGCAGCGGCTCGATCCCGTCGGGCGCCAACGACGCGGCGACGCCGGCGCTGACGCAGACCGAGGGCAGCCCCTCGTGCGGGCTCGCGAACGCCTCGTGGATGCGGTCTGTGAAGCCAACCGCGTCGGCTACGGTCGCTCCCGGGAGCAGCACGACGAACTCCTCGCCGCCGAAGCGCGCCACCGCGTCGATCTCGCGCGCGCAGGCGGTGAGCACTGCGCCGACGTGCTCGAGGACGCGGTCGCCCGTCTCGTGCCCCCACTCGTCGTTGATGCGCTTGAAGTGGTCGATGTCGAAGCATGCGACCGCGATGCACGCGCCCTCGCGCCGCGAGTGCGCGAGCTCCACGGCGGCCCGCTCGTCGAAGCCGCGCCGGTTCAGTAGGCCGGTGAGCGCGTCCGTGCGCGCCTCCTCCGCGACAAGGTCGAGCAGCCGGTCGTTGCGATGCGCGAGGGTCTGTACCACGGCGGCGACGATCGCGACGGAAACGGTCACGTCGACCCACCGGTCGGCGTAGCCGTCGGCGGCCGGCAATGCGAGGAGCACGCACACGTGGGCGGCTGCCACGCAGCCGACGATCGCAATGGCGCCCCGCCGTCCGAAGAAGTACGACATCCAGATCACCGGCCACATGTAGAGCACGGCGCCGTCGCCGGCCCCCGGGCTCGTGGCCAGCGCGACAGCGATCAGCGCAACGCCGAGCGGGCCGAGCAGTGCGAGCGCGCGGCGTGGCAGCCTCGGCCCAGCCAAGAGCAGCGCGGTGACGAGCACGAGGGCGGCGATTCCAGGAGCGATCGTCGGGGTCGGACCGCCTGGAACGAAGTCTTCGACGAAGCTGACGAAGGCAGCGCTGCCGTACATCCCCGCGGCGGTGAGGGCCGTCAGCCGATTGTCGTTACGCAACGATTCATGAACCGCGGCCATGGCTCTTTATCGGCAGAACCTGACCCAGCACTAGTCCGAGTTCCACACGGCTCTCGCCCGCAAGAAGGACGCAGGCTCGTCTCGATAGACGAAGCAAGTTCGTCCTGGCGACCGACGACGCCGGGCCCGATCCTTCGTACGCTCGAGATCACTCGGTGTTGAGCTAAGGAGCCTTTGATGATCAGGATTTTCACGTACACGCAACTGACGCCAGACCCCCTGGAAGAGAGCCGGCGTGAACTCGACCGACAGCTCGAGAGGAAGCGGCAGATTCGGGAAGCCAGCGCCGCACGACGCGCTGCGCATCCCCCGCGCTTCGCAACCCTCGCGGCGCGGCTACGTCAGGCAGTGCAGCCCCACTCGTTTCCTCCGCACCGCCCGGAAGCTCCGTGCCGCCAGGTCTCGCCGATCACCTGACACCGCGCGAGCTCCAGGGCTTCGCCTCGTTACGCGCCGCCTCACACCGCCAAGAGCCACGTCGGACACATCCTCGTGAAGCTCTCTTGTGGGCTTTGAGCTTCGGCTGATCAGAGACGTCAGTTGGGTCGATCGGCCAGCGCCGGAGATCCCGTGCGCGACGAGCATTCGCGCCGCGTCTTCAACGAGGCGAGATCGTGGACCGTGACGATATCGCGCGCACCGGGGATGCGTCAGGCCGCAGTTCCGCTCAGGAGGGACGCGAGGTCGATGGTGGGAGCGTGGTGCTCCGCTGCGAGTCCCACGTACCGCCAAGCGAGCGCGTCCTTGCCCGCGCCGAGAATCGTCGTCACGACCGCGAGCGCGCTGGCAATATCGCCGTTCGGAGCGACGTCGCGCTTCGTGACCGCTTCGAAGAGGCATCCGGTGAGTTCGTTCAAGCGCTTCGTGAGCTCTTCGTGCGGCAGGGTCGCGTAACGACCCGCAGCCGACAGCGCGCGGAAAGCATCCGCGACGATCGCGTCGCGTCCGTCGAGGAGCGTCGTTTCTATTTCCATCCCGACCGTCTTTCGGTAGTGGGTGCATCAGGAGACGAGAGCCGTGGGTCGAGCAGCGCCTCCAGGGTTGGCACGACGTGCTGCGCCCCGAATCCACGCAACCGTTCGGCCTGCGCGCCCTGGGCGACGCCGACTACCTCGAGCCCAGCGCTGAGGGCCGCCGCGACGCCGGCGCCGCTGTGGGTGAGCGGCGCGACGGCTGCCGGGGCGACGCCGAGCTGCCGGCACGCATAGAGCAATTGATCCGGTGCAGGCTGCGAACGCAGGGCGTGCTCCGCGATAGTTTCAGCGTCAATGCGGACGTCGACCAAATGCATCAGGCCGACGAGCTGGAGCATCGGCAGCGTCGTTGTGCTCGCGGAGATCGCTGCGCGGGCGAGATCGGCGTAGGCGGCGGCCTGGACGTAGCGTCGTGCCCCGGGCAGTGCTGCGAAACACCTGGGGAAATGTGGTTATCCGCGTGGGTCGTCGGCGTTGGCGACAACGCCTGCGAGTCCCTCTTTCTCGACCACGACATGCGTGGCGCGTGTAGCGATCACTCGTTCGATCTCGGGTTCTTCATGCCTCTCCGCCAGTAGGAAGTGAGTTCCGTCGGCGCGGACTTGTTCGTACTCAGGGAGGGTCATGGTCAGCCGCTCGAAGCAGTCGCGCGTGGGGCACTCACAGATGAACTCGTAGGTTTCCCCCGGCGCGAGCCTCGACGCGAGGTCACGAATGTTCTCGTTCAGCACTCTGAACAGGGACTCGTTTTTCGCCAAACGCTCTTCGCGTTCTTTTCTCACGGAAACCGCAGCCTATAGGGCCGCTCTGTCGGAGAAGTGCTCCACCCCGGGGCGACCTAAGCACGACAGGTAAGGGCAGTGCGAGCGACCGCAAGGGATCGCGGCGCCCATCCATTCTGCGTAACCAGGACGCAGTCTTTCCCGTAGGGGGAAAGCTGCGATCGAGTGCTTCGAAGGGCCAACGCCTGCATCATGGCCAGAGACGAAGCGCGAACGAACCGAGTCCCTCGGCCGCGACGGAGGTTTGCGGACGGATTCTGTGTGCAAGACCGTGTCTGATGGTGGATCGGAGAAGGCGTGGCTAGCAGGCAGACTGAGGAGCGGCGTGCTCTGAACGAGTCGCGGTTCCGAGAGGCGAACGCCACCATCGCCGAGACGGCTTCGCGGTTGGTCGAGTCGGGAGAGCTAACGCCTTTTCTGTGTGAATGCTCCGACGCGCGATGCTTTGAGATCGTTCCTCTAAGTGGCGAGCAGTACGCAGAGGTGCGTGCGAACCCGCGCTGGTTTCTCCATGACCCGGGCCACGATCCGAGCGCCGACGAAACGGAGAAGCTCGTCGAGGATCGAGGCGGCTATCTGATCATGGAGAAGGTCGGGCATGCGGGCGAGGTTGCTGAATCCGAAGCGAACGCGTAGAAGGATGTGTGATGGAGGAGCGTAAGAGACGGATCGCCTTGAACGAGATGGTCTTCCGTGAGGTCAATGAGCAGATCGAGGGTCTGACCAGTGGTGTGCTTCAGGTTGGTGATGACGAGACGATGAGCATTGTCTGCGAGTGCGGCGAGATCACCTGCGCGGAACGACTCACCACAACGGTGAGCGATTACGAAAGCATCCGCTCGGACGCGTTGTTGTTCTTCGTGCTTCCCGGCCACGAGCTTCCAGATGTCGAGGATGTGGTGGAACAGACCGACGCTTACCTTGTGGTTCGAAAGCGGCCGGAGGCCATCGGCGGGAAAATCGCAGTCGAGCACGACCCGCGCTCCAACTAAGCAGCGCTGGCAGATGATGCTCAACGGCTCTCCGGAGCGAATTCGAGCCACCTGAGCTCTACACGGGCAGGAGGTCGTTCGAAAAGCCCTCTAACGGACTCGAACCGTTGACCCCCTCTTTACCATGAATCTAAGAGGTGGTCAGGCGAAGCCAGACGCAACGGTTTCGGCTTGTTTCTGCGGTTTCGACCTCAGAGTTCTTCGCTGGGCTTCCCTCGGCTTCGACCGCTCTGCTCCACAACTGCTCCACACTTGACGGGCTTTTCGTTTCAGCACAGAGAACGCTCTAGTCGAAAGGAGTCCGTTCTGGCGAGAGACTCGTAGTTCGCCGACAGACGGTGGCCGCGTGCCGACCTTCGTGCGTACCGACGGTGTTGCGATGAAAGGTCGACCCGCGTACATGGTGCAGTAGCCGGCGGCTGCTCGAACGCCTACGCGATCTCGTCCGAGATCGTGGCGCCCGGATCTGGTGCGGGCCTCACCTCGATCACGACTTCGCGCGCTGGCTGTGGGGGGCGTCATCTCTGCGAGCCAATGCCGGACGAGGCCAAGTATGAGTTCGTGCGCCTCCTTGTGAGAAAGCGGGTTCTTTGGTGGCTGGAATCGGTCGTGGCCGTGCCGCCCTTCACCCGAGGAGCGGCGATCACGGATCCGATGCTTTCAGCCGAAGAACGACGATCTCCAGGTCCTTGAAGCCCTCAGACCGTGGGCGCAGAAGCACGATCTGCAACAGACAGCGCAACGCCAGTAGCCGAACGACCAGAACAAGAGCAACTCCTCGGGATCAACCGGACAGGACGCCGACCCTACGCGGCAATCACGACCTGCGAGCCCAGAAGCGCGTTAACGCACCCCACAGGGAGTGTCAGGCGAGAGGACGTGAACCACGTGACGGTGGGTGTATAGGTCGCGGGGATGCAGACCTTCGCCGGCGATTGTCGGGAACGGCAACACCGAACAAGATCAGCTTTGCGGTGTCCCACCGGCAGCACATCGTCAGGACGCGCAGGATGCGACCGTGCACGATGTCGTCCCCGTCGAGGCGAGGACAACAGCGGCTCGGCGACGAGATGCGCGACCGGAACTCGTCAGGTGGTCGATGAGCTGGGCTCCTGACTGAACTCGACCGCTGAAAGCAGCATCGCCTACGTCACTCCGTTTTTAGGCACCGCTGCCGTCTGAGTGGCCGGCGCTTCGTTGTCCTGTGGGATCCAGGCGGTGGGAGTCGTGACGCTTGCGTCGCTACTGATCTCGCGCCGCTCAAGGTTGATGTCTTCGTCTTTGTGGTCGCCGCTGACTGAGTCCTTGAACTCGCGCAGCCCCTTACCGAGACCGCGGCCGATCTCGGGCAGGCGCTTCGGACCGAAGAGCAGCAGCACGACAAGCCCGAGCAACACAAGTTCCGGAAAACCGACGAAACCAGGCAATGTGAGAACCTCCTATTCTTGGCTTGCTGACACTTGGTAGCGACGAACCGCTTGCCGGCGAGCGAGAGCGCAACAGCAGCGATGATGACGGGGCGCTGAGGAACTGACCACGCCGATCTGGCCTGTGATGACGATTCCCGCGAGCCCACACAAGACTCCTGAGAGGACGACGGCGAAGATTTTGGAACGGGCAATGATCCTCTAGTCGCGGCGGTGCCGCAGTCTTGCAAGGAACTTCGTCGTGGGACCGTTGAGAAGCAGATCGACGCAACAACAGGACTCCTGCTCCAGCGGCGAGTGCGGGGATGGCGAGCTCCATCTCGTCTTAAGAGTGACGCGGCGATGCGCCTCGCCGCAATGGGGGCTGCCCCCTATCTATCTAGCTGTCAGTGGATCGCGAGCCTCGGTAGGTGACGTGACCCCCTTGAAGGTTTGTCCAGCCCTTGCGAGAGTCACGATCGCCTGAAGCGGCGAGGAGGTGACTTTTGTGAAGGGGAAGAGGCATACGCCGGAGCAGATCAGCAGGAAGCTCCGTGAGGCTGACCGGTTGCAAGCTGAGGGCGCTGGCGTCGATGCGGTTTGCCGGCCGCATTCGTCAAAGCCTCCTGGGCGATCCGATACATCGCCAACTCGGCCGCGGTCGAGACGCGCGGCGCCGCCGTGTCGACGCGGCGGACGACAACGAGATCCGCCTGCGCTTCCGCGACGTCGGCCAGGGAGAGGAGCGCATAGGACAGGCCGAGATCATCGAGCACCGTCGGTCGAAGCTGGCGCGCGATCCGCCGCACCTCGTCGAGGTTGGACCGCGCAATCCCCTGCGCGCGAATCAACCCCGGCCGTACAGACTGGGGAGCCTCGGCGAGGGCGCTCTTTAGCTCCAGCAGGAGCGCGGTCAACCCCTGTCCCACCTGTTCGTGCAACTCGTTCGCGATCCGCCGTCGCTCCTCCTCCTGTTGCCCCACCGACCGGCTGCTGCTCATCCGGCGCTCAGCCTCGAGTCGCCCGAGCATCTCGTTGAACGCCGAAAGAACCACATTCAACTCGCGCGCACCAGCCACCTGCAGCCGGTCGCCGGGTTGTAGAAGATCGATCCGCTGCATCAGCGATGTCAGCCGATGCAGCGGCCGCAAGCTGACCCGCAACAGCAGCCCGTTCGCGACCAGCAGCACCACCGGGCCAGCGGCGAGCAGCGACAACTGGCGGGCGGTCGCGGGGTTCGAGACCGTCAAAAGTGTGATCGCCAGCAAGACAACGGCCGCCGTCACCAGCACCGCGTTCACGAGGAAGACACGCCAGAACAACGACGCCGGTGCCCCGAACTGCGACCTTCTCGTCCCGGTCATCGCCCTCATCCTGCCCCTCGACGGCGATGAGCGCCAGAGACGCAGGAGCGGATGAGGGTTCCCACCCATAGCGCCGACGGTTCGCGCCGACGACCATACGACCGCACTGCAGCAGCCGTGCACTCGTGCAGGGGCCGTAGCTCAAGCGGTAGAGCACTGCGCGCTTCACGGAGCAGATGCGGATCGAAATCCGCCCGGCCCACCCAAGCCACTCTCCCAAGCCTCGCTGCGGCGCTGCTCGGCAGGCTTTCGATGGTCATGGTTGCGGCGGCCATGGTCACCTGCGCGCTGGCCGCCGGCATGTCGGCATCGCCACCCAATCGCCCCCTGCCGTCGCCGCGCACCTCGAGCGCGTCCGTTCCGCCGGTAGTGCGACTCTGGCGGCCAGCGATCGCGCTCATGCAGGTCAGCGGCGGCGTCTGTTTCTGCTGCTTCCGGCCTGGTAAGGCCGCGGCAGACACCCGGCGCTACCGCTTATTATCTCGCCGCACGGCCGGGACGTGCCGGCAAGGGCCAACCCCAGTCGTGGGGTGATCTGCCAGCGCTCGGCCACTTCGCCGTCGTCTGCCCGCAGGGCCAGGGACGGCGCCTGCGCCTCTTTTCCTGGGGCGCGCCGGGGCAGATCGACGATCTCGCGCGCATGCCGGCGATCCTCAGCCACAAGTTGCCGTGGCTGAGGATCAAGCGGCGTCGTCTCTACGGCGTTGGCGGCAGCATGGGCGGCCAGGAAGTGCTCCTGCTCGTCGCGCGCTGCCCGCGATTGCTGAGAGGAGCGGTTGCATTCGACGCGGTCGCCGATCTGGCTCGCCAATATCGTGCGTTTCCGAGTCTCCGCTGCGACCAAGCATGCAGACAGGCCGTCAACGGGCCGCTCGGCCTCGTTGTGCCGAAAGCGTTTCCTGTGGAGTTCCGTCGTGACGTCGTCGGGAACCGCGCGCTCGTCTACCTCCGGTGGCCGCTCGGCAATCGGGATGATGTCGCGGAGGTTTCCGCTCATCCGGGTCCCGCGGGGCTTGCGGTGGACGCGTCGGGTGCGCAACTCGGCAGTTAATTGACTCCCGGCGCAGCGCACCGCGGGACTGGAGGTAGAGCGACTGATAGATGGCGCTGCTGTCCATTCGCCGTT
>JACDGR010000141.1 GCA_013821525.1 Actinomycetota bacterium | reverse complement strand
CCGCCGCACTCGCCCCCTACCTCGACCGCTACAACTACCGACGACGACACGGCAGCCTCAGCCACCAGCCACCGGCCTCAAGACTGAACAACCTCGTTAGGAACTACAACTAGCCCCACCGCCCGCCCGACAACGGGGCGCCCCGCCCGCTCAAGCCCTCTCCCGGCCGAACGGGCGGCGCAGCCCACGTCTCCCCCTCCGCTCACGTTGTAGGAGACAGAGCCAGGACGCGCTATCCCTTGATCGAGGTACCCCCCTCTGCGTCCCCTCGATCACCCGTCCGAGGGATCACAGCGACCTCCGTCAGGTAGCTCAACGCGAACGGCTCCTCCCGGCCCGCGGCGAGAGCCCGGACACGCCGCTCGAGCGCCTGGCGCTCCGCATCCGGCAGCACCGCCACGTAGGACGTCGACGCGACACGATCACACAGCCCCTGAGCGGTCATCGGCTGGTCGAAGCGCCACGCACCGGTCTCCGCCTCGCCGAAGAGGAGCGAGCGCTCGAGCGGCGCACGCCACGCGCTTTGCCGCTGCGCGTCGGGGCCAGACCGAACCGCCCCGAGCAGCTCTTCGACAC
This sequence comes from Actinomycetota bacterium, assembly GCA_013821525.1. Taxonomy (GTDB): domain Bacteria; phylum Actinomycetota; class Thermoleophilia; order Gaiellales; family Gaiellaceae; genus PALSA-600. The sequence continues at coordinate 7,429 of JACDGR010000141.1, read as the reverse complement.
CTACCTGAAGCTCGGCGGTGAGGTCGCGCATGTTCCAGACGAGCACGAGCGAGCCTCCGGGCCGCAGCACGCGGTGCAGCTCAGGCAGCGCTACGTCGTGGTCGAACCAGTGGAAGGCCTGCGCCACGGTGATCACGTCGAGCTCGCCATCGGCGAACGGCAGAGATTCGGCCGTCCCGTCGACCACCTCCACTTCTGGCGTCGTCTCGCGCAGTTTCGCTCGCATCGCAGGAACCGGCTCGACCGCAACGACACGGGCACCCGTCGGGACGAGGAGCCTCGTCAGCTTGCCCGTGCCTGCCCCGACGTCCGCGACGACCGCGCCGCGCCCGATGCCGCAACGCTCGGCGAGCCACTCGACCGCGGCGGCCGGATATGACGGCCGCGCACGCTCGTAGACGTCAGCGCCCGCGCCGAAGCCCGCCGCCGCGACCGGATCGATCCGCGTCACCCTACGACGGCGTAACGCGGTACGCGTCGAACACGGCCTCGAGGTTGCGCAGCGACGTCAGCAGGGACCGGAGACCCTTCAGGTCGCCGACCTCGGCCGTGTAGCGGTTCTTCGCAAGCTGATCCTCGACCACACCGCCGTAGCTAACGATGTTCGCGCCGTGCTCTGCAAACGTGCGGGCAACGTCCTCGAGCAGGCGCGGCCGATCCCACGAGTCGACCGCGATCTGCACCCGGAAGCTCTTCGTCGTCACGGCGCCGTCCCACTCGACCGGCGTCAGCCGCTCAGGGTTCCGGCGCAGCGCCTTCACGTTCGGACAGTCGTCGCGATGGATCGTGATTCCCTTGCCGAGTGAGATGTAGCCCACGATCTCGTCGCCCGGCACCGGCGTGCAGCACTTCGCGAGCCGCACGAGCACGTCGGTGACGCCCGGCACGACGACCCCCATGTCCGCGCCCTGCACCGTCTCGCGCGCACGCGGCGTCTTGACAACCGGCGCCTCCTCGGCGACCTGCTCGGTCTTCAACCGCTGGATCACCTTGTTGACGATCGCGCCCGGCTGGAGCTTCCCGGAGCCGAGCGCCAGGTAGAAGTCCTCCGCCTTCTTGAATCCACTGTCCCTGATCACCTGCGCGAGCGTCGAGGAACCGCGCAGCTTCGCAAACGGCAAGTTCTGCGACTTCAACGCCTGCTCGAGCGCCTCACGCCCCTTGTGCTCGGCGTCCTCACGCGTCTCGCGCGAGAACCACTGCCGGATCTTGTTGCGCGCTCGCGAGCTCTTCGCCAGCGACATCCAGTCGCGTGACGGCCCGCGCCCCTGTTTCGAGGTCAGGATCTCCACGAAGTCGCCGTTCTTCAGCTGGTAGTGCAACGGGACGATGCGCCCGTTGATCTTCGCGCCGACCGTGCGATGACCGACATCCGTGTGCACGGCGTAGGCGAAGTCGATCGGCGTCGCGCCGGCGGGCAGCGTCTTGACTTGGCCCTTCGGCGTGAAGACATGCACCTCTTCCTCGAACAGATCGGTACGGAACGTCTTCATGAACTCGCGCGGGTCTGCCTCGTCGGTCGTCCCCTCGTCCATCAGCTGCTTCACCCAGGCGACCCACTCTGCGTCCTTCTGCTTCCTGCCGCGTTTGTACAACCAGTGCGCGGCGACGCCGTACTCGGCGGTCTCATGCATCTCGCGCGTGCGCACCTGAATCTCGAGCGGCCGCCCCTGTGGCCCGATCACCGTCGTGTGCAACGCCTGGTACGCGTTGAACTTCGGCATCGCGATGAAGTCCTTGAAGCGTCCGGGCATCGGCTTCCACAACGAGTGGATGAGACCGAGCGCGCCGTAACAGTCGCGCGTTCCCTCGTCGCCGCTGCGCTCGGCGATCACGCGCATCGCCGTCAGGTCGTAGATCTCGTTGAACTCGCGACCCTTCTTGGCCATCTTGTCGTAGATCGAATAGAAGTGCTTCGCGCGCCCCGAGATGTCCGCCGGAATGTCGACCTTGTCGAGCTCCTTCTGCAGCACCATCGCCGCTTCGCGCACGTGCTCCTCACGGTCGGTGCGGCGCTCGGAGACCATCTGCTTGATCTCCTCGTACTTGCGCGGATGCAGCGTCTGAAATGCGAGATCCTCGAGCTCCCACTTGAGCGCGTGGATACCGAGACGGTGGGCAAGCGGCGCATAGACCTCGAGGGTCTCGCGCGCCTTCTGCACCTGCTTCTGCTTGCCCAGGTATTCGATCGTGCGCAGGTTGTGGAGACGGTCGGCCAGCTTGATCAGGATCACGCGGATGTCGTCTGCCATCGCGACGATCAGCTTGCGGTAGTTCTCGGCCTCCGCATGCTCGCGGCTCTGGAACGAGACACGCGTCAGCTTCGTGACGCCCTGGACGAGCAGCGCGATCTCCTCACCGAACTCGGCGCGGAGCTCATCGATGTCGACGCCGGTGTCCTCGACCACGTCGTGCAACAACGCTGCCGCCAGCGTCGCCTCGTCGAGCTGCAAACCCGCCAGGATCTTCGCCGCGCCCCATGGGTGGTAGATGAACTCCTGCCCTGACTGCCGCAGCTGCCCCGAATGGGCGTTGGCCGCGTAGTGAAACGCCCGGGTGAGGAGCTCCCGGTCGACGTCGGGCTTGTAGGACTCGACCTCGGCGATCAGCTCGTCGACGAGATCCTGATGCCGTTCGAGCACAGCCATGCGCTCAGTGTAGCCCGGCACCTGTGCCGGAAATCCCCCGTTTCAGTGACGGCGCACCTATCCAGGAGGATTCCACGTTGTGCCGATGAACCCGAGGAGCCCATGTTCGCTCGCAGGCGCAAGACCAAGAAACTGCTGCAGGTCGCCCGCATGTTGGGGGAGCTCGACGCCGCCTCGTCGGGGCGCAACCGCCGGGTTCGCCGCAGCCGCGCGGCCTTTGGCCGGGCCTAGGGCCTCGGCCCGAGGATCTCGTCGAAGCGCGGATCGTCGCTCAGGGGCGCCAGATCCGAATCGCCGCGGGCGAGCTCGCTCAGATCGGGGCGCTCCGCGACTCCCCGCCTCAGATACTCGAACGCGGTGTCGGTGTCTCCGAGTTGCGCCTCGGCACACGCAAGGTTGTAGAGCAGCGCGCCGCGGTCGTCGTACCGCTCGAGACCATCGAGCAGCAGGTCTTTCGCCTGCGCGAACGCGCCGTTGTCGAAGAGCGCGAACACCTGACTGTTGACCTCCCACGCGCGCGGCCGGTACGCCTCGCCCGGCTTGCCACCGACAGCGAAGATCGTCGTACCTGCTTCGGCCGCAACGGCTCCACGCTTCACCGCCGGATCGCCGACGAAGACGACAGTCCCCGGGCCTGCGTCGATCTCTGCACCGTCGACCGTGAACGTCGCCCGTCCGGTGTGCACGAGGTAGAGCTCCTCATGCCCGGAAGGCTTCTCGTCGTGCTCGCCGATCACCTGTTTCCCTGCCTGGCTCGCCGTCCAAGCATTGACACCGAACGCCTGCACGTCGAGGTGGCGGCGTAGCGGTGACCAGCCGTCCTCGTGCCTGATGCTCTCGAGATCCGTCGCTCTGTAGCCCGCGGCCATGCCGGGGAGTCTAGGGCCGCGGTGCTAGACCGGCCAACGCGAACTCTCGATCAAGCAGCGGCGGCGAGCGCGGGCCTGTGCTCGAGCAGCGCCCGAAACGTCGCCGACTCGAGCAACGAGCGTTGTGCACCTGCGGACAACTCGAGCTCGCCGAAGATCTCGCGCGCCTCGGGCGTCCACGCCTGCTCGCCTGCCCGCCATTGCCCGGCCAGCCAGGCGCGCAGCTCGTCGAAACCTTCAACCGCATCGAAGACACGCTTGATGACGAGCTGCGGAGCGACCGTCCCGTTCCACCGGTTCTCTTGCAGGCGAAACGCGACGTCGTAGCGGCCCTCGCTGCGGAAACGGTCGAGTTGTGCGCCCATCCCGAACGCGATCGCCGAGCCGGCATCGCGACCACGGTGACGCACGCGAAAACGCAGATGCTTTCCGTCACCGACCGTGTTCAGATCGGCCAGCTCGCAGCCGTCGACGAGCAGCATGACGCCCGGGTTGCCGATGCCGAAGGGAGCGAGCCTCCCGAGCTCGGTGCAGAGATCGATGCCGAGCTTTCGCCCCGGAACGATCGCGTCGACGCGTGTGCGCGGCCGCAGATCCTCATCCGACAGCACGGAGTCGGCGTGCAATGCGAACGCCGCGGCGAACGTCTCGACGCGCGCCGCGTCGATCGTCAGCCCGGCCGCAGCGCGGTGCCCGCCGAAGCGCTGGAGGTGACCCGAGCAGGCGGCGAGCGCGCCGTGCAGGTCGAACGCCGGCACCGAACGCCCCGACCCCTTCCACTCGCCGTCGGTGCCGGCGATCATCACGACCGGCCGGTTGTAGCGCTCGACGAGACGCGAGGCGACAATGCCGATCACGCCCTCGTGCCAGCCCTCACCGGCGACGACGTACCCCTTCCGCTCACGCCGGGCGGGCGGCCACGACTCGATCTGGTCGATCGCCTCACGAGAGATGCGCTCCTCGACGGCCTGCCTGTCGCGGTTCAGCGTCTCGAGCTCCTCCGCGAGCTCCTTTGCCTCGCTCGCGTCCTCGGTCAAGAGCAGCGCGAGCGCGGCCTCCGGCCGGCAGAGCCGCCCCGACGCGTTGATGCGCGGCGCCAGGCGAAAGCCGATCGACGACTCGTCGATCGCTGCAGCATCGACCCCACTCACCTTGAGCAGCGCGCGCAAGCCGGGCTTCTGCGTTTGCGCAAGTCGCCGCAGGCCGAGCAGCGCGAGCGCACGGTTCTCGTCGACGAGCGGGACGACATCGGCGACCGTCGCCAGCGCGACGATGTCGAGGTGCCGTTCGAGGAAGGGATGCTCCGGACCGAGCAGCGCCTGTGCGAGCTTCCAGACGACGCCGGTGCCGCAGAGACCCGCGAAGGGATAGTCGCCCTTCAGCGGCGCGACGACCGGACAGGTCGGGAACGTATCGGTCGGCCGGTGGTGGTCGGTGATCACGACGCCGATCCCGAGCTCGTGCGCCTGCTCGACCTCCGCGACGGCCGTGATCCCGCAGTCGACCGTCACGACGAGGTCGTACCCCTCCTCGGCGAGCCGCGCGAGCGTTTGGCCGTTCAGGCCGTAGCCCTCCTCGAAGCGCGAGGGCAGGTGCCAGGCGATCTCGGCCTCGTGCTCACCCTCGCTGCAGAGCTCACGCAACAGCAGCACCGCAAGCGCCGTCGCGCAGATGCCGTCGGCGTCGTAGTCGCCGTGCACGCAGATACGCGCCCCCGCCTCGACCGCGGCAACGATCGTCCCGACCGCCTCGCGCATGTCGCCGAGCAAGAACGGGTCGTGCCCGGGCAGCGCACCCTCGAGGAACCGGCGCGCATCCTCCGGCGCGGCGAGCGCGCGCCGAACGAGCACCGACGCCGTTACCTCGTCGACCTGGAGCTCGGCTGCGAGCGTGCGCACCTCATCGTGCGCGCATTCCCGTAATTCCCAGTTCAGTTTCCGCTCCCGACGCCGATTGCCACGAACAGACAAGGGTACAGCGGCGGTCGGACGGATTCACCCAAAATCGCCTGGAAAGTGGTCTAATCCCTCTCCCGTGCTGAAGACTTTCGCCGCCATCGTCCTCGCCGCCGGACTCGCCTGCGCGGCTGCCCCCGCATCGACACCGACGCACGCAGTTCCGACCGGCGTCTCGGTTGCCGGGATCCGCGTGGGCGGCCTCGGCTCGGAGCCTGCCCGCGTCCGCATCGAGACAGCGTTCGCGCGCTCGATTCGCCTCACCTATGCCCACCACAACACCTGGCTCTCCCCCGCTGCGCTCGGCGCGGGCCTGAGCGTCGACGCGGCAGTCACCTCCGCCCTCGCGGCGACCCCGCACAGCCGGATCGCCCTGCCGGTGCGCCTCTCGCAGCCGCGGGTCGCCGCGGCAGTGTCGAAGCTCGCCCATCGCTACGACCGGCCCGCGGTCGACGCGTCAGTGGTCGGCGCAACGAGCTTCGCCCCGCACTTCTCCCCGGCCAAGGCCGGCCTCGCGGTCGATCAGAAAACGATGCGAACCGCCCTCGCCCAGGTGCTGCGAAACGGCACACGAGCCCCGTTGACGCTCCTCACTCACCCGATCGCGCCGAGGCACACAGCGGCCAACTTTGGCCCGGTGATCGTGATCACCCGCAGCTCGAACACCCTACGGCTCTTCGACGGCACGCGCCGCGTTCGCACCTTCAGCGTCGCCACCGGACAGGCGATCTACCCGACCCCGACCGGGATCTGGCACATCATGGACAAGCAGCGCAACCCCTGGTGGTACCCGCCGACGACGAGCGCCTGGGCGAAGGGTCTGAAGCCCGTGCCTCCGGGGCCGTCGAATCCGCTCGGCACACGCTGGATGGGTCTCGACGCAGCCGGCGTGGGAATCCACGGTACGGATGCGCCGGCGTCGATCGGCTACAGCGCCTCGCACGGATGCGTGCGCATGCAGGTTCCAGACGCTGAGTGGCTCTTCACCCACGTGCACGTGGGCACGCCCGTCGTCATTCTCTAGGGAGGTTCACCCCGAGGTAGGTGAGCAGCACGATCGCCCCGGCGAGGGCGACGAGCCCACCTACGATCAGGCGCGGGTGCCGAGCCTCGCGCACCGTGACCGCGAAGGCCCGGCCGAGCAAGATCATGACGGCCGCGACGAGGCCCAGCCCGACCAGAAAGGCCGGTGCGAGCACGATCCAGCGTTCCCAGGAGGCGGCGGCGAGGACGTTCATTACGATGGGATCGTGCCTGACGCGCTCCCCGCGCCCGACGCCAACTACACGTCGGGCAACGATTACGTCGTCGAGTTCCTCGGCTATCGATTCTCGTTCAGCTCGACCGACTTCGAGGGCCGTGTGGTCGCGGCGACGGTCAAGCTTGGCGTTGTCGAAGCGCCCGAGCTGGACGACGACGAGGTCGCCGATCTCGTCGTGCTCGCTGCTCAGGGCGTCGTCGACCAGCCCTCTTCACGCCTCGGCCGCTACCTCGTACGCAACTGGGAACGCGTCTCCCTCGTCGACGGCGAGTCGCTCGTCTACTGGCTGCGCAAGCTGATCTTCCGGGGCGCATGGCTCGATCACCAGGTGAAGCGCGGCGCGCTCGAGGTGGTCTGGGACGAGAGCGAGGACGAGTTTGCCTACCAGCATCCGGGCGGCGGCGGCCGGCCGCTGCTCGAGCTCGCGCCGGTGCCCTCATGGCACGAGCTGCAGTTCAAACCGTAGATGGTTGATCTGCGCCCGGTCGCGGCGGGTGCGGCGTACCTCGCCGTGCTGCTCGCGCTCGACCACTCCGCGAGCTACCCCGAGCAGCTGCTGCTCGGCGTCGTCACGTTCGGCGTGCTCGGTTTCGCGCTCTCGCGTGTGCCGCTCGACCGACGATTGCAGGCGATCGCAGTCGTCTGCTTCGCGACGATCGGTGAGGTGATCGGATCGCTGATCTGGGGCGTCTACTC
>JACDGR010000140.1 GCA_013821525.1 Actinomycetota bacterium | reverse complement strand
GAGATCGGCAGCCCGTATCTGCTGACCGTCGCAACCCTCGAGCCGCGCAAGAACCTCGGCGCGCTCGTCGAGGCCTACGGGCTGCTCGGTGACTCGGGCCTGACGCTCGTCGTCGCCGGTGGCAGCGGCTGGGGTGAGCAGCCCGAGCTCGACCGCCCGGGCATCGTCCGGCTGGGTCGCGTCACCGACGACGAGCTCGCGCGGCTCTACCGCGGCGCCGCCGCGGTCGTCTATCCGTCGCGGTTCGAAGGTTTTGGGATGCCGATCACGGAGGCGATGGCCTCGGGCGCGCCCGTCGTCGCATCTGTGCACGTCTCGATGGACGATGCGGCGGGTGACGCAGCCGTGCGTGCCGACCCGGAGAGCCCGGCCGCGATCGCGGCGGGTGTGCGGGAGGCGATCGCGCGGCACGACGAGCTGCGGGCGCTTGGGCTCGAGCATGTCCGCCGCTTCTCGTGGCGGCGCGCCGGCGAGGTCTTCCGTGAGGGGTACGCGCGATTCGCATAGCGCTCGACACGACACCGTTACGCCAGACGCGGGCCGGCACCGCGCGCTACGTGCGCGCGCTCCGCGACCATCTGGACGTCGAGCTCGTCGAGGTCTCCTTCCCCGCGACCTCGCGGCTCCGCGCCGCCGCCGCCGACACGCTCTGGTACCCGCGCCTGCGCGCGCCGCGCGGGGCGGAACTGTTGCATTGCCCGACGTTCCGCGGCCCGTTCCGGCCCGACGCACCCGTTGTCGTGACCGTGCACGACCTCGCCGTCCTGCGCCATCCCGAGTGGTTCAACCGCTGGACCGCCACGTACTCGAAGCTCGCCGTTCCTCGCGTCGTGCGCGCAGCAACACGCCTGATCGCCGTCTCCGAGTTCACGAAGTCGGAGCTCGTCTCGCTGCTCGCGGTGGACGCCGGGAAGATCCGCGTCATCCCGAACGCGGTCGAGGACGTCTTCAGCGTCGACGGCCCGCGCGCAGACGGCGACTACGTGCTCGCAGTCGGCACCCTCGAGCCGCGGAAGAACCTTGCGCGAATCGCGCGCGCCGTCGACGGTGAGCTACGCGTTGTCGGTGCGAAAGGGTGGGGCGGCATCGATCCGCCACCGAACGTGACGTGGCTCGGCGATGTCACCGACGGCGAGCTCGCCGCGCTCTATCGCGGCGCGCGCTGCCTCGTCTATGCGTCGCTGTATGAGGGGTTCGGGATCCCGGTTGCCGAAGCGCTCGCCTGCGGCTGCCCCGTCGTCACGAGCCGCGACTCGCCGATGGCGGAGATCGCCGGCGGGTCAGCTGTGCTCGTCGACCCTTTCGACGTCGAATCGATTCGCGATGGCATCGCGCGAGCAAACGCCGCCGCGCCGCGCCGCGGCCCGTCGTGGCTCGAGGTTGCCGCGCGCACGCGAGCGGTCTACGAGGAGATTGCATGATCGTTGTCGACGCGGACGTGCTCGGGCGAAATCGCACGGGGGAGGAGACGTACGTGCTCAATCTCCTGCGGCAGCTCCCGGTCGTCGCCCCCGACCTGGAGGTTGCAGCGATCACGCGGAGGCCCGATCTCGTCCCTGCGGGAGTCCAGCCGATCGAGCTCCCCGCCCGCTCGCAAGAGCTGCGCATGGCGTGGACTCTGCCGCGGCTCCTGCGTCGGCTCAAACCCGCCGTCGCTCACTTCCAGCACGCATTGCCGCTCGGTTTCGGCGGGCCGAGCGTGCTGACGCTGCACGATCTCCACTTCGAGCGCGACCCGCGCGTGATGGGCCTCGTCGACCGGATCACATTCAAGACGGTTGTGCCGCGATCGGCACGACGTGCCGATCGTGTGCTCGCGGTCTCCGAGCGCACGAAGCAGGACGCGATCGAGCTCTACGGGCTTCCCACCGACAAGGTCGTCGTCACGCCGCACGGCGTCGATCCCGCCTTCGGACCGGTCGGCCCTGCGCGTGACGGCGGGTACCTGCTCTTCGTGGGTGCGATCCAGGCTCGGAAGGATCCGCGCGCCGCGCTCGAGGCTGCGCTGGCGGTCGGGCGCCCGCTCGTCGTCGTCGGCCCGGAGAAGGACCCGGCGCTCGCTGCGGAGCTCCGTGCGGGCGGCGCGGACGTGCGCGGCTGGGTGGCGCAGGACGAGCTCGCCGCGCTCTACCGCGGCGCCGCTGCGCTCGTGTTGCCCTCGCGGTTCGAGGGCTTCGGGATTCCCGTGCTCGAGGCGATGGCGAGCGGCACACCGGTCGTGCTCTCGGACGATGCAGCGCTCCGCGAGGTTGCCGGACCTGCCGGGCTGTACGCCTCAGGGGGCGACTTCGCAGGGCCTCTCAGGCTCGCGCTCGCAGACCGCACGCACTACGCGCGGGCAGGGCTCGAACGCGCAAAGCTCTTCTCGTGGGAGGAGACCGCGCGGTTGACCGCCGCGGCATACCGAGCGGTACTGGCATGACCCCGTCCGTCGCTGCGGTCGTCGTCTCCCACGGGCATCCGCGCGAGCTGGCGGAGTCGCTCCCGGCGCTGCAGCCGCAGGTCGACGAGCTCGTCGTGATCGCGAACATCCCGGGCTCGATCCCCGACGGTGTCGAGGCGTTGCACAACCGGACGCCACTGGGCTTCGGCGCGAACGTGAACAAGGGCGCCGCTCACACCCGCGCCGAGCTGCTCCTCTCTGCGAACCCCGATGCGGTGCCGGAGGAGGGTGCGGTCACCGTGCTCCGTGACTTCATGGCGGCGCATCCGCGGTGCGGCGTCGCCGGGCCTCGCATGGTTTACCCCGACGGCAGGCTGCAGCCCTCACGGCGCCGGTTTCCGACCGTTGCCGGGACGATCGTCCGTCGCACGCCGCTGCGCCTCGTGTTGCCACAACGGCGGCACTTTCACCTCGACGAGACGCCGCCCACGGAGCCGGTCGAGGCAGATTGGATGCTCGGCGGGTTCCTGCTCCTGCGTCGCACGATGCTCGAAGAGCTCGGGGGCTTCGACGAGGGGTTCCGGCTCTACGGCGAGGACATCGATCTGCAGTACCGCGCGATGCGGGCCGGGTGGGAGCGGTGGTACGTGCCGGGGGCCGTCGTGCGCCACGAGCACAAGGCGGAGACCGATAAGCGCTGGCTGACCCGGCGCACGCTCTGGCACTGGGCCGGTGTGCTCCGGTTCGTCCGGAAGCACCCCGAACGGTTACGCGCGCGCTGAGGCTCGCCTCTACTGACCGGCGGGGGCGAATGAGTACGACACGAATGCGGCCAGCCGGCGGCCGTCGCCGGATTGGAAGAGGTGCGTCGCCGTTCCGAGCACGCGCAGCGGCGCGGTGGCGGGGATGTGCAGCACGGCGTTTGCCTTACACGGTGGCACGCCGATGCGCTTGACCGCCTGCTCCCGGCCCGCGACCGGTTGGGCGTCGGGCTCGGGTGTGATGCGGAGGCTCGCGACGCGGAACGTGAACTGTGCCGTCGGGATCGTCGATCCGCACGCCGCTTCGCGTGAGATCGAGATTGCAAGCGTGCCGCGCACGTGGCGTGGCGCGAAGCGGACGTACGTGCTCGTGTCTTGCATCCACCCGTCGGCGGTGATCCCCGAGACGAAGCTGCGCATCCGGATCGGACGCGGCACGCGGTACACGTCGAGCCCGCCGGCGCTCTCGACGACTTTGCCGACGATTGCGATCTCCGGCGGCGCAACGACCCAGTGCAGCGGCAGTTGCGGGTCGAGCTCGCCGTCAGTGCCAGAGAAGTTCGGCGAGACTGTCGGGCCCGGCTTCGGCGCCGAAGCGTCTACCGACCACACGTCTTGGATCGACTTGTTCCAGAACTCGAGTGTCCAAAAGGCTTCCGAGTTCGAGAGGGCCTTTCCGATGAACATCGCGCGTTCTTGCCCGTTTGCCCGGTCGATCCAGTTGGGTGGGCTCGGGATGCGCGCGAGCTCGCTCTGCGCAGGCGATCTTGCCTGGTTCGCCGCCGAGATCTCCCCTGTGAGATTCCAGCCGAGCGTCGCAACAGCGAGTCCGATTGCGATCGCGTTGAGCGCACCACTCGCCGCCCGGCCAGACCGCATGACAGCTACGAGCAGCAGACCGCCGGCCAGGATCGTGAACAGCAGAATCTGGAGCTCGGCGTTTGTCCAGTACCAGGTCTGGTTCAACCATTGCAGGATCGAGAGTCCAAACGCATCGGAGTAGAGGTGCTCGTATGCGTGCGTCGGGGTCGCCCACAAGAGGTATCCCGTTCCGGCACAAGCAGCGAGCGCCGGGCCGAGCCTCGCCCCGCCAACCGCGAGCAGGCGGGCGGAGCAGAGAAATGCAATCGGGCTGAGGTAGATCAGGTTGCGTTCTTCCACGCGGATCGAGAACGTGGTTGCGATGTAGGAGGCCTTGACCGCGGTATAGACGCCGAAGCCGACGACCGCCCCCCAGAACAGCCCGGCCAGCGCGCGATCCTGCGGCGTGTCCGCCCGGCCTCCCAGCGCCCACGTAAGAGCGAAGAACAGAGGGAACACCCCGAGTCCGACTGCTAGCGCACCGAAGGCCCAGAGGCCATAGGTCAGCGCTCGATGCCAGTAATGCGTGCCGATGAACCACTCGTAGGAATGATGTGCGAGCACGACGTCGCCCGCGATGACGATCCCGAGCAGGAGAACAGCGACCGAGATTCGGTCAGCGCGAGTCCACTTGGAGATGAGGCCCCGTGCACGGGCACCCGTGACGACGAATATGCCCGCGGCGATCAGAGCGGCAGGGATGAGCACCTCCAGCTGGCCTCGAACGAGCGGCGCTGCGAGTGTCGCCGCGGCGGCCGCCACGAGTGTCGTCCGCTTCGGCCTGAGGATTGCTCGCGCCACGAGCCAGAGCGCGAGAACCGACCAGAAATAGGCCAACGACTCGGGCATCAGCACGCCCGTCAGGGCAAGTGACGGAACGCAGACGGTGCCAATGCCGACGAGCAATGCGACTCGGTGCGTCACGAACAGACGCGCGAGGGCGTAGGCCGGGAAGAGGGCCGCGGTCATGATCGCAGCGTTCAGGTACTTCGCGATCGTGTAGCCAGTCCCCGTCGATGCGGCCCACCAGGCGGGGGCGAGGAAGTAGGAGTAGAGCGACTCGAAGCCGACGTCGTGTCCGCGGAGCTGGGGATGGCCCGTGGCCGCGACACCCCTCGAGAGCAACGACCACTGCAGCTCATCGGTGAAGATCCACGGCGACGGGATGCGCGTCGTCTGCCACGCGTAGAGCGTCAGCAGCACCAGATAGGCGACCAACAGCGGATAGGCCGCCAGCAGACGGTCCAGGGCGGAGCGTCTCGGCGCAATCACGGTCGCTCGGCGCCCAGGAGAACCTGCGGGTCGACGTCGACCTCCCGGCGGACGAAGCGACAGTCGACTCCGAACTGCGCGCACGCACGCACGATCTGGTCGAGCCGTTCCTTGGGCGCGCTGGGGATGGTCACGAGCACGACGTCAGGATGCACGCGCTCGAGGGCGCTTGCGACCCCCGACGTGTCGGCGATCACCTGGACGCCGTTCAAGCGCCGCCCGCGCAACGCCGGATCGTCGTCGATGAAACCGACGACGCGCTCGCCGGGGGTCTCGCGCAGCTCGCGCAACATGCTGCGCCCGGTGCGACCCGCGCCGATGATCAGCACGCGGCGACCCTCCCGACGGTTCGTGAGCTCGAGGCCGCGCACGATCGCGCGCTCCGCGAAGCGAGCCGCGGCGACGGCAATCGAGCAGATAGACGCGTCGATCACGAAGACGCTGCGCGAGAAGTCACCGAGCGCGCCCTGGGTCAGCACGACGACGCCGAGCGCGACGACGCCCGAGATCACTACTGCGGTTGCCGCGCGCAACGCATCGCGTGAGCTGGCGTACCGCCAGACGCCTGCGTACATGCCGAGCAGGAGCAGCGCGACGTAGCGGCAGAAGAGCAACACCGGCAGGGTCAGGAGGAAGAAGTGACGCTGGTTCGGGGTGCCGATCCCGTCGAAGCGGAGGAGGTAGGCGGCGAGGAACGACGCGGAGATGAGCGCGCCGTCGACGATCACCTCGCCGATCCGACGCGTGTACACCGAGATGCGTCCGCCGACGCGGCGGCCACGGTCGACGTCCGCGAGGAAGCTTCCGAACTGGACGAGCAGCGCGAAGGTGACGAGCACCCCGATCGCCGCGACGCGTCCGCTGCCGAACGCCTCATACGCAAGGCTCGTCGCACCGAGCGCGGCCGAGACGAGCGCGAGCAGCACGACTGCACCTGTTTCCGAGACGCCGAGCGACACGAGCCGATGCGAGCTGTGGTCGCTTCCGCCCTGAGAGACGGGGCGACCGTCGAGTAGCCGAACGATCGTGACGAGCGTCGTGTCGAGGATCGGCACCGCGAGCACGAGCACGGGAAGGACGAGTGTCGCGACCGTCGAGGTAGCAACGGTGTAGCTCGACGCGAGCCCGAGCGCGGCCAGCGTGAATCCGATCAGCTGCGAGCCGCTGTCACCCATCCACGTCAGCGCACGGTTGCCGGGCCGGAGGTTGAACGGTAGAAACCCGGCGACCGCGAGCGCGAGCGCGAGCGAGGTCACGAGCACGAGCTGCGAGCCGTTCTGGATCGCCGCCGACGACGCGAAGAACGCCGCGGAGATGACCGCGAGGCTGCCTGCGAGGCCGTCCATGTTGTCGAGCAGGTTGAAGGCGTTCGTCATCCCGACGAGCCACACGACCCCTAGCGGGATCGCGATCCAATGGCTGCTGACGATCTCTACGCTCGTGCCGGTCGAGAGGACGATCGCAGCGCCCGCGAGCTGTGCCGCGAGCTTGGCGATCGGCGGCAGTGAGCGCACGTCGTCGATCAGCCCTGCGAGGAAGAGAAGGCTCGCACCCGCGAAGATGCCGATCAGCTGGCGACTCGCGTCCAGCGGCCCGGCCGCGACGGCGAGCCACAGCCCCGCGCTGAGCCCGACGTAGATCCCGATGCCGCCGACGAGCGGCGTCGGCGCGGCGCGCCACCTGCTCGCATCGGGCGTCTGCTCGAGACCGCGCGAGACACGAGAGTGGAGCAGCGCCCAGACGGCGAGCAGTGCGGCGGGAAGGGCGGCGAGAGCCGCGACTGTGCTCACAGGCTGCGAGGGTAGAAGGTCGGTGTTAGGGCTGTGTTTGCCCCATGCACGCCGTCCCTAGACTACTCGCCAGAGATGACGGTCTACGCCGACCTCGTGCGCTATCGCGAGCTCTTCGCGAACCTCTTCCGCCGTGATTTCCAGGCGAAATACAAGGGGTCGTTGCTCGGCGTCTTCTGGTCGCTCCTCAACCCGCTCGTGCTGCTCGGCGTGTATCTCGTCGTCTTCGGTGTCCTGTTCCAGAACAAGACCATCCGCCACTACCCGGTGTACCTCCTCGCCGGTCTTGCGTGCTGGATCTTCTTCTCGGTGTCGCTTCAGTCGTCGGCGCGGTCGATGATCGACAGCGCGGAGCTGATCAAGAAGGTGCGGTTCCCGCGTCAGCTCGTCGCGTTCTCGATGGTTGCGACGCAGGCGGTGACCTTCGTCGTGATGATCGCGATCCTCGTCGTGGCCTCGCTGATCTTCGTGCCCGAGGCGCGGACGACGGTGTGGGTGGCGATCCCGCTCGCGGTCGTCTTCGCTGGGCTCGTCGCGGGTCTGTCACTCCTCGTTGCGTGTATCAACGTGCTCTTCCGCGACGTCGAGCACATCCTCACCGCGGCACTGCTGCCGTGGTTCTTCCTGACGCCCGTGCTCTGGTCGCTCGCGAGCCTGCCGGACAAGGCGCGGAACCATCACCGGCTGCTCGAGGTGCTGCGCTGGGGGAACCCGATCGCCCCGCCGATCTACGCCGTGCGGGACGCCTTGTGGTCGGGCGAGCTGCCGCGCCTCGCCGACGTCGTCTACCTGCTCGTCGCCGCAACGCTCGCCCTCGCCCTCGGCGCCCTTGTCTTCCGCGCGGTCGACGACCGCATCGCCGTCGAGCTCTGAACCCCAGCCCCTACGCGGCCGGCCTGTCCGTCAGGAGGCGTCGCGCTCAGACATGTCCCGGGGCCTGTCCCCGGGACACGCTTCTTGCGGGCACGTCCGGCACAGACATGTTCCGGGGC
>JACDGR010000003.1:25299-36628 GCA_013821525.1 Actinomycetota bacterium | reverse complement strand
GCGCCCGCCTGGTAGCCGGCGATGTACCGGTCGACCGGCGGCTGCTTCTGCCCGCCGACGCTCGAGACGGCCGTCGCACCCTTCGCCTTGGCGGCGATCCCGGCGGCGTACCCGGCGAGGTAGCCGACCTCCTGCTCCTTGAAGAGGAGCCCTTCGACATTCGGGGCGCCGCCCTCATCGGCGTTGGCGACATCGACGATCGCAAAGTGGGTCTTCGGGAACGTCTTTGCGACCGCTTTCATTGCGTCGATCTCGGTGAAGCCGACGCCGATCACGAGGTCGTAGCCCTGCCGCGCGAGCGCGCTCAGATTGGGGATGTACTCCGAGGGGGACTTCGACTCGACGACGCGCGTCTTGATGCCGAACTGGGACTCCGCCTTCTTCAGGCCGACGAATGCGAGGTGGTTGAAGCCGCGGTCGTTCAGACCGCCCGTGTCGGTGATCAGTCCGACCTTGAAGTCGGAGCCTGCGGTCGTCGTGCTGGACGTAACGGTGGTCGTGGCGGTGCTGGTTGTCTTCTTCGACGAGGAGCCACAGCCGGCCGCTGTGACGCAGACGGCGGCGATCAAGGCGAGCGCGGCGAGCTTTTTCACGGGGCAGCTCCGAGTTTTAGACTGCGGGACGAAAACCGTGTCAGATCCTACTCCGCACGCCGTGATTGCAGTCGTGTTGCGTGTGCACGAAGGACGTCTCGAGGTGCTGCTCGCATCGGCCTCACGTGACGAGGACGCGCTCGAGACCGCGCTGGCGCGCGCCGTCGACGTCGCGTCCCTCGCCCACGTCGAGCAACTCGAGACGCGGGTGCTCGAGAGCGGCGGGCTTGCGACTGCATACCTCGGGCTTGCGCGTGCAAGAGGTGACCACGGCACGGCGTGGAGCGACGCGCGTCAAGGCGAGGGTCGCGCGAGGGACGAGGTCGAGCTGGTCGCGGCGGCGCAGGCTCGGCTGCGCGCGAAGCTCTCGTACACGAACGTCGGTTTCGCGCTCGCGCCGCTGCGCTTCACGCTCTCGGAGCTGCGCGAGATCTACGTCGCCGCCCTCGGCCACGACGTCTCCGCGACGAACCTTCAGCGGGTGCTGCTGCGACGCGGCGTGCTCGAACGCGTCGAGGGTCTTCGCAGTCCGGGTCGCACCGGTGGCCGGCCGGCGGCCCTCTTCCGCTTCGCCGCACAGCGGCTAGAGGTGACGGACGAGTTTGCCGCGCTGCGCCCGCCGCGCTGAGTAAGCGGCCAGGCTGGACTAGGTGACGGGTCGGGAGACGTCGAGGAGCAGTTCGCGCCAGTGGCTGAAGAGCAGCTGGTGCGTGCCGGGAACGACGTTCAGCTCGGCGTGAGGAAGCAGGCGCACGTACTCCTCGCCGATCGACGGCGGGCACACGTAGTCGCGGTCGCCGTACCAGAGCCGCACGGGCGCCACGACGTCGGCGAGCTCGATCTGCCACGGCCGGCCGAGGTAGGCGAGCTCCCGCGCGAGCCAGAGACCGCCATGCCGGAACGACTCGCTGCGTCCGCGCGCGTACGCGACATCCGTCGCGTCGTCACCGGTGGGCGGTGGCGGCATACGCCCCCAGCGCTCGAGCCGCCGGGCGACGAGCCGCGGCGCGACCCGCGCGAACCGCATCGCTCGACGAACGTCCTCCGGGAGAACGGAAACGCCATCCGGCGTCGGCATCGCTCCGACGAGCACGACCCGTGTCACCCGCTCGGGTGCTAGAGCGGAGATCGCGAGCGCGTGCGGGCCACCCGCCGACCAGCCGAGCAGGCCGAAACGCTCGACCTCGAGCCTGTCGAGAAACCTCTCCGTCCAGCGACGGAGTGAGCGGTGGTGTCCAGCGGGCCCGCTGCGCTCGGCTGCAAGCAGCCGCACGCCGAGCTCGGCGGCGATCGAATCGTCCGGGTGTCGCGAGAGGCGCGAGTCCCCGCCACCGTGCAGGTAGACGACAGGAGTGCCGGCCGGATCGCCGACGTCGTCGAGCGTGCTCACGCCAGCGACCTGACGAGCAGCACGCGCGACTCTCCCTGACCGTCGTAGTCCTCGTCCACACGTTCGACCTCGAATCCCAGTGCGCGATGGAATGCGACGGATCGCTCGTTGACCGGTGAGGTGACCGCGCGCACGACGGTGCGTGGAGCGACCGCGGCGAAGAATCGCTCGTAGAGCTCACGGCCAAGACCGGCCGAGCGCCGCTCCGGATCGACTCCGGCGAAGTGGATGTACGCCTCGTCGTCGAAGGTCTGCGACCGAAACCCGCACAAGAAGCCCGCGAGCTCGCCGTCGGTGTCAGCGACAAATGACGTATCGCGAAAGTGCACGAAGAAGAGCTTCGGCAGCATCGCGGCCATCGGGCGCCCGCCCCACCATGCGTCGACCACGCCGTGCACGCGAGCGTAGTCCGTCGGCTCTGCGTTCCGGATCGGCCAGGACATAGGCTGGAGCGTATGCGCATCCTGGTTCTCGGCGGCACACAGTTCGTGGGCCGTCACGTCGTCGACACCGCACTCTCGCGCGGCCACGACGTGACGCTCTTCAATCGCGGTCAAACCCGTCCCGACCTCTTCCCCGGCGTCGAGAAGTTGCGCGGCGATCGCGACGGCGACCTGAGCGCGCTCGCCGGACGCTCGTTCGACGCGGTCGTCGACACGAGCGGCTACGTGCCACGCGTCGTCCAGGCGACGCTCGACGCGCTGCCGGACGTCGGCCACTACACCTTCGTCTCGACGATGTCGGTCTACAGCGACGAGTCGCGGGCAGACGGCGAGGAAGGCGCCGTGGCACAACTTCCCGAGGAGACGGAGGAGGTCAGGTACGACACCTACGGCGCGTTGAAAGGCCTCTGCGAGGACGCGGTGCGTTCGCGTTTCCCGAACGCCTTCATCCCTCGCCCCGGACTGATCGTCGGGCCGTGGGATCACACGGGCCGCTTCACCTACTGGCCGCAGCGCTTTGCGGCAGGTGGACGTGTGCTCGCGCCGGCGCCGCCGGAGGCTCCTGTTCAGGTGCTCGACGTCCGCGACCTCGCGATCTGGACTATCGACGCGGCGGAGGAGGAGCTCGCCGGCACCTACAACGCCGTCAGCCCGACGCAGACGATGGAGCAGGTCTTCGAAACGTGCCGGGAGGTCGGAGCGGTGCCCGCCGAGATCGTCTGGGTCGAGCCTGCCTTTCTCGTCGCGAACGAGGTCGGGCCGTGGATGGAGTTGCCGCTCTGGCTCGGCGATGAGGAGGACGACTCGTTCATGCGCGCGCCCGTCACCCGCGCGCTCGGCGCCGGGCTACAGATCCGGCCACTCGCCGAGACCGTACGCGCGACTCTGGACTGGGTGCAGCGCGGCGAGGCGCCCACAGACCCGCCGGCGGGGCTCGCCCGCGAGAAGGAGCAGGCCCTGTTTGCGGCGTGGGACCTTTTGGGCTCGCCCGCGTGAATCGGCTCGACGGAAAGCACGTCGTGATCAGCGGGGCCGGCACCGGCATTGGCCGCGCGATCGCGCAGCGACTCGCTGCCGAAGGTGCGCGCCTGACGCTGCTCGCACGTGACGAGGCGCGCCTGCGCGACGTCGTTCCCGGCGCAACCACGAGGGCCTGCGACATCCGCGATCGCGCGGCTGTCTTCGCAGCGATCGACGAGCCGGTCGACGCGCTCGTGGCGAACGCCGGGACCGGCGGCCCGAATCCAGCCGGCAAGGACGACCGGTGGGACGAGATCGTGCAGACGAATCTCTTCGGCACCTACTGGTGTTGCCGCGCCGTCGAGCAGCAGCTGCCGGAGGGCGGACGCATCGTGATCACCTCCTCGATCCTCGCGCGCATCGGCGTCGCGGGCTACACCGCGTACTGCGCGTCGAAGGCGGGCCTGCTCGGCCTGACGCGCTCACTCGCCGCCGAGCTCGCGCCGCGACGGATCCAGGTGAACGCGATCTGCCCAGGTTGGGTGAACACCGACATGGCGTGGCAGGGTCTCGATGCGTTCGACGGCCTGACCCGCGAGGAGGCGTTCGAGGTCGCGATGCGAGAGGTGCCGCTCGGGCGGATGAGCGAGCCCGAGGAGATCGCCGGCACGGTTGCGTGGCTCCTCTCCCCCGACGCGGTCGGGGTGACCGGCCAGGCGATCGACCACAACAACGGCGCCTTCATGATCTAGCAGGTCGCCCGTAGCTGTCCGTCCGACGCGGGTCCTAGTCTTCCGGCTGTTGATGGAGTTCGACTATCTGCGCCGTGGCACCGCCGAGTTCATCGGCACGTTCGCGCTGATCTTCATCGGCGCCGGCTGCGTCGGGTTCGCGCGCACGCTCACCGACATCGCGCTGGCGAACGGCCTCGTGATCGCCGTCTTCGTCTCGGCCTTCGGGTTCATCTCGGGCGGCCATTTCAACCCGTCGGTGACGCTCGGTTTCCTCGTCACGCGGCGCATCGCCCCGGTGCTCGCGCTCTGGTACTGGCTGATGCAGTTCTCCGGCGCGGCGCTTGCAGCGCTGCTGCTCAAGTGGGTTCTGCCACAGGCGATCGAAGACCAGTCCCATCTCGGCGTGCCGTCGCTCGGCGCCGGGATCCCGGCCGGCGCGGCGGTGGTGCTCGAGGCCGTACTCACCTTCTTCCTCGTCTCGGTGATCTTCGCAACGGCTGTCGATCCGCGGGGCGCGTTCAAGCAGATCGCCGGCCTGGCGATCGGCCTCACGATCGTTGCCGACGTCCTGATGGGCGGGGTGCTCACCGGCGCCGCGATGAACCCGGCGCGCGCGTTCGGGCCACAGCTCGTCGGCCACCACTGGGCGCACTTCTGGGTCTGGTACATCGGGCCGTTCGCAGGTGCCGTGATCGCAGCGAGCGCCTACGAGCTGCTCTACCTGCGCCCTGCACGCCCGGTTCCCGTCGGGCCGCCCGAGACCGGCGTCGAAGAGGCGCGGCCGGGCGACGCGGCACTGTCCTAGTTCCGGTAGCTTCCGCCCCCGATGCTCTCGACGGTCACCCTCGTCGTCGCCGGACTTGCGACCGCCAACAAGATCGCGCTCGCAGCTTTCGGCGGCGCATTCATCCTCTTCGCACTCGTTTGCTCGTTCGTGCTGCCGCGGCGCAACCCGAACTTCCCGGGTAAGTACGTCGGCTGGTTCGTCGTGCTCGGCGTCGTCTTCTTCGTCGCGATGATCTCGGCCGTGCTGGTCTTCGGCAAGGAGCAGAAGGAGAAGACGGCCGGCGAGTCCCCTGCAGTCACCGAGACACGCAGCAAGCCGCTGCCGAGCCAGACCACGTCCACGCCGACCACTTCGACCGCGAGCACCTCGACAGAGCGCACGTCCACGGCGGCCACGTCGACGGCTCCGACCTCGACGCCGACGCCCCCGGCCGGCGGTGGCGATGCGACCGCGGGCAAGGCAGTCTTCGCCTCGGCCGGTTGCGGCGGCTGCCACACGCTGAAAGCCGCCGGCGCCTCCGGCAACGTCGGACCCAATCTCGACGACCTGAAGCCGAGCATGGCCCGCGTCAAGAACCAGGTGATTCACGGCGGCGGTGCGATGCCAGCCTTCAAGGGCCAGCTGAGCGACAAGCAGATCAACGACGTCTCCGCGTACGTCTCGAGCGTCGCAGGCTCCTAGAGGCTTTTCGAGCCTCCAACCCACCCGGCCCGCCGATCTGCCCCCAGAAATGCGAAACCCGCCCGGGGGAGGGGCGGGAATCGCCGCAGTCAGTTGCCGGTTGGGGACGTACTTGGGGGAGCCGGCAAACACCATCCTGTGCGAGCCAGGGCGGGCCGGGTATCGCCCTGAAGGGTGATTTTTGCTCCGGTGAGTGCGTGAGGGAGGCGGAGAAGGAGGGATTCGAACCCTCGAGGCAGGGATTTCCCCACCTAACGCCTTAGCAGGGCGCCGCCTTCAGCCACTCGGCCACTTCTCCGGGCGGGCGCATCCTAGCCAAGGCTCCTCCGGGTACCACGAGAGCCCGCTCGGGGCGGGCTCTCGGGTGAGGCGGAGGGAGAGGGATTTGAACCCTCGATGCACCTTTCAGCACATACACGATTTCCAATCGTGCTCCTTAGACCGCTCGGACACCCCTCCGGTGTGGTCCTGCGCTGATCGGAGGCGGCGTGCCTCCTCCGATCGAGAGAGCAGCGTAGCCAAGCAGTTTTCACGGCGACCGACGAGCCTCGCGCCGGGCGACATCGAAGTCGAGGGAGAGACGACCCCGCGGCCGGCGACAGCCGGCACCTAGCGAAGCAGGCCGTTTGTCGGATACAAGTCCGACCCGTGGTGCTCGACAGGTTCCTCGACGCGCAACACCCGATCTACCAAGGCGTCCTGGCCGAGCTAGAGGCCGGTCAGAAGCAGACGCACTGGATGTGGTTCGTTTTCCCGCAGCTCGCAGGCCTCGGCAGCAGCTCGACGTCGCAGCGGTACTCGATCGTGTCTCTCGAGGAAGCGAGACGGTACTTGGCGCATCCGCTGCTCGGCGCCCGCCTGATCGAGTGCTGTCACGTCCTGCTCGGGCTGCCCCGCGACCGGACAGCCGCGCAGGTCCTCGGTCACGTTGACGCAATGAAGCTTCAGTCCTCGATGACGCTCTTCGCGCGGGCGGATCCGGGCAACCACGTCTTCGAGCAGGTGCTGAACCGCTTCTACGCGGGCGCGACCGACGCGCGGACGGAGGCCCTTCTTCCCGAGGCGCATCGCCTCCGTGGACCTCATTCCCTCGGGTGAGGGATATCCCCGGCTGCTCTGATGGATCATTGTGCGTCGCAGCCCTTCGTCCAAGTCGTTTTCTCGCTTCGGACTAACCACGGCTACTGCGGCGTCGATCCCGCTCCTGCACCAGGCGGAGCGGGTCTCGCCATGCCTGCATGACGCACGTCGAACTGGCATCAACCGTCTAAGGTCGTGTGGGTGCAGACGAAGGCCGCGTTGTTCCACGCCGTCGGTCGGCCGCTCGAGCTCGTCGAGCTCGACCTCGACGAGCCGCGCGCCGACGAGGTGGTCGTGCGCATGGCCGCCGCGGGGATCTGCGGCACCGACCTGCACCAGGTGAAGGGGGAGTTCCGGCGACCGACGCCCATGGTGCTCGGGCACGAGGGCGCGGGGACGGTCGAGTTCGTCGGCGACGCAGTGACGCGGGTACGCCCCGGCGACGAGGTCGTCGTCTCATGGGCACCGAGCTGCGGTCACTGCCCCGGCTGCCGTCGCGGCCGTCCTGCGACGTGCCGCGTGCTGAACGCGGCAATCCCGCACGGAACGCTTCCGGACGGCCGCACGGGCATGTCGTATCGCGGCAAGACGGTCTATCGCGGCACGGCGACCGGGTGCTTCGCAGAACGCGTCGTCCTGTCGGAGCGCGCAGTGCTGCCGGTGTCCGGGGTTCCGCTCATCGAAGCAGCGCTCCTTGGGTGCGCTGCGCTGACTGGCGTAGGCGCTGCGCTGTATGCGGGACGCGTCGAGGACGGTGCGTCAGTGCTCGTCATCGGCGCAGGCGGCGTCGGGCAGTTCGTCGTCCAGGGCGCGCGGATCGCGGGGGCGCACACGATCGTCGTCTGCGATCCTTTCGACGAGCGCAGCGAGCAAGCGCTGCTCGTCGGGGCGACTCACGCGGCCGACCCGGAGTCCCTCGACGCGGTGCTGGGAGAGGCGGCACCCGAAGGGGTCGACTTCGCGTTCGACGCAGTCGGTTCTCCTGCCACCGTCGCCACCGCCCTTGCGCACACGAGAGACGGCGGGCAGACGGTCGTCGTGGGTCTGCCGGCCGCGGGCGAGCGCTACGAGATAGACCCGTTCGAGCTGATCCGAAAGGAGAAGCGGCTCACCGGCACGTTGTACGGATCGCTCGACCCCGCAGTCGCCCTGCCCGATTTCCTGAGCCTCGTCGACGCCGGGCGGCTCGAGCTCCGCCGCCTGATCGGCGACCGCTATCCGCTCGAGCAGATCGACGACGCGATCGCCGCGTCGCTTGCGGGCAGCGCCGGCCGCGTGCTCGTCACTTTCGGCTGAGCGACGGATCCCGCATGCGCATGCGGGATCCGGCTCCTGCAGCGGAGGGGGAGGGATTTGAACCCTCGAACGACGTAACCGCCGTTAACGGTTTTCGAGACCGCCGCATTCGACCGCTCTGCCACCCCTCCGATCGCGCGACAGGGTACCTAGACGGGGATCTAGTCGTGAATGCGGGCGATCAGGTCTTCGCGCTTCAGGACACGCACGCGACGCGCGGAGCGTGCCATGCGCACCTCGAACCCGGCGTCCCGGGGAAAGAGCACCTTGTCGCCGAGCTCGACGGCGGTCACGTCGGGACCGACCGCCGCGACGAGCCCGCTCCGGCACTGGGCAGCCTCGTTGGCGGGGACGATCAGTCCGCTCGGCAGCTCTGACTCGTCGAGCATCTCGATCACGATGTGGTCGTCAAGCGGTTCGAGGGTTGCTTCGGTCATCGGGTGTCCTTCGAGCACGCGTCCACGATACTCGCTGCGTGCAGATCGGCGATCACGACGTCCCGGTGACGAACCCGGACAAGATCTACTTTCCCGAGGTCGGCGTCACGAAGGGAGACCTCGTCGCCCATTACGTCGGCGTCGCCGAGCTGGTGTTGCCGCACCTGCGCCGGCGGCCGTTTCACATGAAGCGGTTTCCGAACGGCGTCGACGCAGACTTCTTCCACCAGAAGCGTGTGCCGGCAAACCATCCCTCGTTCGTCGACGAGATCTTCGTGCAGTTCCCGAGCGGTCACTCGACCGTGTTCGCGATCCTCGACAACCCGGCCGCACTTGCCTGGGCCGCGAACCTCGGCTGCATCGAGCTGCATACGTGGCACTCGCGTGTGCCGGAGATCGAACTGCCCGATTACTTGCTGATCGACCTCGATCCGACCACCGACGGGCAGTGGCCCTTCGTACGCGAGATCGCGCTCGTCGTCCGCGCGGTGCTCGAGGAGCTGGGCTTGCCCTCCTATCCGAAGACCTCCGGCGCGACGGGCCTGCACATCCTTGCGCCGATCCGTCCCGATGTACCGTTCCCCGACGTGCGCCGGCTGGCGAAGGCGATCGCGCAGAAGGTCGAGCGGCGCGTCGATGATCAGACGGTCGCAACGACAACGTGGAAGGTCGCAGACCGAGTTGGGGTGTTCGTCGACTTCGGCCAGAACGCTCGCGACCGGACCATCGCGTCGGCCTACTCGGTGCGCCCGACCGCTGACGCGCGTGTCTCGGCCCCACTGCGCTGGGACGAGGTCGCAGCCGTCGAGCCCGAGGCGTTCACGCTGCAGACGATGGCGGCCCGAATCGCGGCGGCCGGCGATCCGATGGCTGGGATGTGGCGCGAGCCTCCCTCGCTCCGGCCGCGGTTCGAGCAACTGGGCGTCGAACCACCTGCGGGTACATAAACCGTTCCAACATCACTTTCACAAGGTGGCCCTCGTGCGCCGGCACTCGGCAAACCTGCGCGTCACCTAGCGCGTCATGCGAAGACCTTCACGCTCTGGCGTCCGCTCGCCGAGACACGTCCGGTGTCAGACACCAAGGGGTGAGCTTTACGCATTGAGCGGGGCTCGATCAGACACGGCCGGTGTCAGACACCAAGGGGTAAACGCTGCACGATCGACCGGTCTCGATTTGACATCTTGTGGCGGCGCTTTGGGTCCGCGAGGCTTGCCTGATGTATCTCTCGCCAGTGGCTTGGCTCGGTTGTACGCGGGCCTTTCGCAGGAGGAGCTTGCCGAGGCGGTCGGGGCGAGCCGGGCGACGATCTCGTCGATCGAGCGCGGCCTGTCGATCCCGGCCGTGACGCTCGCCATCTCGATCGCACGACGGCTCGACGTTGATGTGGAAGCGCTGTTCGCAGCAGACGCGCTTCGCTGACACGGACTTCGCCAACACGGCGCTCGCTGAGACAGCTCCTCGCCGGCGCAGCACGTCGCCGACACAGGGCTCGCTGACACGGCTGTGTCGCCGACGCAGCACATCGCGGACGCAGCACGTCTGCCGGCGGACTAGGCGAGCAGCTCTTCGATCCCGGGCGCGTTCGGGTCGCGCGGCGGACGCAGTTCCCGCCACGTGCAGTCGGCCGGGTCCTTGTCCTCGCGCCAACGGAGGAACCGCGTGCCGTGACGGAACCGCGGCCCCTGCACCTTGTCGTAGCGCACCTCGACAACGAGCTCCGGTCTGACCGCCGACTCCTCGAGCTCGCCCGTCCCCCACCGGTTCGGCTCGGAGAAGCGGCGATCCGACGACTCATCGAGCAGCGGCAGCACACGCGCGACGACCTCGTCGCGCATCCGCGCGCCGACTGCGCACGAGCCGACGTAATCGAGATGCCCAGCCTCGGAGTACAGCCCGAGCAGCAGCGTCGCGACCGCCGTTCGGTCGCCCTTCCAGCGCACGCCGACGACGACCACGTCGGCTGCGCGATGCTCCTTGATCTTCACGACCGCGTCACGCGACCCGGGTAGGTAGGGCGAGTCGAGCCGCTTCGCGATCACGCCGTCGAGGCCGAGCGTCTCGAACCGGTCGAGCCAGCCGCGGGCGACCGCAAGCTCGCGCGTCGCAGGCGAGATGCGAAAGCCGTCGAGGGACTCGACCCGCTTGCGCCGCTCCTCGAGCGGTGACTTCCACACCGGCTCGCCGTCCCAGACGAGCACGTCGAAGACGACGAACTCCGCCGGGATCTCGCCGGACAGCTTCCGGATGCGCGACTCCGCCGGATGGAGTCGAGTCTGCATCGCATCGAAGTCGAGCGCACCGTCGCGGGCGATCACGATCTCCCCGTCGAGCGCCGATCGCGGCCGCAGCAGCTCACCGAGCGGCCGCAGCTCCGGGAAGTAGCGCAGGAGCGGACGATCCTTGCGCGACCACATCGCAAGCTCGTCACCCACGTTCTCGAACACGCCGCGGAACCCGTCCCACTTCGGCTCGTACTGCCACCGCTCCCCCACGGGAAGCTCCCGGACGAGTTCCGCCTCCATCGGCGGGAACGGGATCTCCTCGGCAGGCACGGGGCCTAGCCTAAGGGAGGACGGTGCTAGCTCACTGCAGCCACGGCGCGAGGAACGACTCGATCTCCTTGCACCCGCGCGGCACCTCGAGCCGCGCAGCCACGTTCTTGTCCTCCAGGACGACGAGCGTCGGCAGCTCCGTCACGCCGAAGCGCTCGACGAGATCTGGACGAGTCGTCTGCTCGACCGCGTAGTACTTGAACGTTCCATGGTTCCGCCGGCGCTGCAGCACTTGCGCGATGTACCCCTCGATGCGCCGGCACTTGCCCGACGTGCTCGAGTGAAAGAACACAAGACCCGGCTTGACCCCCGGCGACGACGCGATCGCTGACATTCGCAAATCTCCTCTGAGGCTGGACGCAGGGTCTAGGCG
>JACDGR010000003.1:0-25289 GCA_013821525.1 Actinomycetota bacterium | reverse complement strand
GCGTCAATTTATCCGATGCGAATTCGCTCGAAAACTGCCCGTCCGGATGTCTTTCAAACCCGGTCGCTAGTGTTGATTCGAATGTCACGCGTTGCCGTTACAGGGATCGGCGCGATCTCGCCGCTCGGCCTCGACGCCGCTTCCACCTGGCGCGCAGCCTGCGCCGGCGAGAGCGGCATCGACTGGATCTCGACCTTCGACACTGACGGCCTGCCCGTGCGCATCGCAGGCCAGGTGAAGGGCTTCGAGCCCGGCCAGGTCGTGCCGCCCAAGGAGGCTCGGCGCCTCGAGCGCAACGTGCTCTTCGGCGTGGCAGCGGGCCGAGAAGCTGTTGCGGACTCCGGGCTGACCGGCTTCGACCCGGCCCGCGTCGGCGTCGTCTTCGGGTCGGCGATCGGGGGCGTCCCGGGCATCCTCGAGCAGGCCGACACGCTCCGCGAGCGCGGCCCCGACCGCGTCTCCCCCAACTTCCTGCAGAACGTGCTCGTCGACTCGGTGTCGGGCCAGCTCGCGATCACGCTCGGGCTCAAAGGCCCGAACTACGCCGTCGTCTCCGCCTGCGCGACGGGGTCGCACGCGATCGGCGAAGCCGCCGAGCTGATCAAGCGCGGGGCCGCCGACGCAGTACTCGCAGGCGGTACAGAAGCCTGTTTGATCCCGCTGATCCTCGCGGGCTTCACGGCGATGCGCGGACTCGCGGTCGAGGACGAGCACCCAGCCCGCGCCTCGCGACCCTTCGACGCGACGCGCGCGGGCTTCGTGATGGCCGAAGGATCCGGCGCCGTGCTGCTCGAGGACTGGGAGCGGGCGGAGGCGCGCGGCGCCGACATCTACGCCGAGGTGCTCGGGTACGGCGCCTCGAACGACGCACATCACATGGCACAGCCGGAGCCCGAGGCGACCGGCGTCGCGGCGATGATGCGCGGGGCGCTCGAGCGCGCGCGCGTCGAGCCGCAACGCGTCGGGTACATCAACGCGCACGGCACCGCCACGCCGCTCGGCGATGCGGCCGAGACGCGCGCGATCAAGCAGGTGTTCGGCGCACATGCCTACGACCTGGCGGTCTCCTCGACGAAGTCGATGATGGGTCACACCTTCGGGGCCGCAGGAGCGATCGAGGCGATCATGTGCATCCTCGCCCTGCGCCACGGCGTGCTCCCGCCGACGATCAATCTCCGCGAGCCCGACCCGGAGTGCGACCTGGACTACGTCCCGAACGAGGCACGACACACCCAGGTCGACGTCGCGTTGTCGAACGCGATGGGCCTCGGCGGCCACAACGGGTGCGTGCTCCTCGCCCGCGCGGTCTGAGGCGACCGATGCGCGTCACGTTCCTGCGCAATGCGACCGCGCTGATCGCGACGAGCGGCAGGCTGCTGCTCGTCGACCCGATGCTTCGCGACGCCGCCACCTCGCCGCCGATCGACAACACGCCGAACCCTCGACCGAACCCGCTCGTCGACCTGCCGCGTCCGGCGCCCGAGATCGTTCGGGGCATCGACGGCTGCATCGTCACCCATCTGCACGGAGACCACTTCGACGACGCGGCCGACGAGCTGCTGCCGCGCGACCTACCGATCCTCACCCAACCCGAGAGCGTCGACGCCCTACGCGAGCGCGGGTTCACCCGGGTGACCGACGTGTACGAGGGCTGGCTCGGGCTCGACCTCGTGCTGACACGCGGCCAGCATGGCACGGGTGCGATCGGCGAGGCGATGGGCGCCGCGTCGGGGTTCGTGCTCGACGGGGTCTACTTCGCCGGCGACACGATCTGGTGCGACGATGCGGGCGAGGCGATCGCCTCCCACCGGCCGCGTGCCGTCGTCGTCAATGGCGGCGGTGCCCGCTTCAACGAGGGCGATCCGATCGTGATGACGGTCGCCGACGTGCGCGAGGTCCGTGCGGCAACGGACGGCGTGGTCGTCGTCGACCACCTGGAGGCGATGAACCACTGTCTCGAGTTGCGCCCGGCCTTTCGCGGGATCGAGGGTGTGCTCGTCCCCGACGACGGGGAGACGCTCGAGCTCTAAAGGTTTTGGACGAGCGCGGGGGTGAGCTCGCTGATCGACGAGATCGTCAGATCGGCGAGCGCGAGCGCCTCCTCGTCGGGCGGGAAGTGCGGGTTCGGCACGGCGATCACGCGCATCCCGGCGGCTGCGGCCGAGCGGATGCCGTTGTGCGAGTCCTCGACCGCGACACACGCCCCGGGCTCGACGCCGAGCCGCTTCGCGGCCTCGAGGTACACGTCCGGCGACGGCTTGCCGCGCTCGACTTCCTGCGATGAGACGGCCTCGCGCACGACCTCGACGAGCCCGGAGACCCGGAGCACGACGTCGATCAGCTCCGGGTTCGAGGACGACGCGATCGCCGTCGGCCACAGCGCCGCGATCGAGCGCACGGCGTCGACGGCGCCGGGGATCAGCGGTGGCTCCTCGCCGTATCGGGCGAGCATCCGCTCGACGACGTCCCGGTTGATCTCGGCCGGGGAGCCGGGTAACCCGAGCTCCTCCGCCATGTAGGTCGACCACTCGCCCGAGCTCATGCCCATCATGTCGCGCGTTGCCTGCGCGCTGTAGCGGCCACCGACATCCGCTGCGTACCGCTCGCGCACTTCGTCCCAGACCTGCTCGGAGTCGACGAGCACACCGTCCAGGTCGAAGATCACCGCTGCCGTCAAAGCGCGTGGTACCCGCGGTGGACGTAGCAGAGCGAGTCGGCCGCACGCCCCTCTTCGATGCCCAGCAGCTCGGCGATGAAGAACGTGTGGTCGCCGGTTTGCACCTCGTCGATCGTGCGCGCGGTCAGCCATCCGGCCGCTCCGACGAGCAGGCGCGGATCGTCCTCGCGCACCTCGATGTCGTTCCAGAGCGCGATCGGCGGCACGCTGCGCGCGAAGTGCTGGGCGAGCCGATCCTGGTCGCCGGCGAGCAGTGACGCGGCCCATTCACCGGCGTCGCGCAGCAGCTCGTGCAGTGACGCCTCGCGGGCGATCGAGATGCCGACGAGCGGCGGCTCGAGCGACAACGACGTGAGTGAAGAGACGGTCAGGGCAGCCCGGCGGCCCTCGAGCTCTGTGACGACGACGGAGACTCCCGCCGGCCAGAGGCGGAAGAGGGCGCGCTGCTCGGCTCCGCGCTCATGCACCGGGCCGAGCCTAGATGATCGGCGCCAGAGTTCTTAGTTCGCCTTGCACTGAGTGTCGCCGAGCCCTCGAATCGTGTCGTTCGCGAGCAGGTCGGCCGCCTTGTCGAAGGCGCCAGGCGAGGCACCGCTCCACATCACGTCGGGCGTGACGCCGGGACCTTCGACGGTCGCGCGGTACTGCGCTCCGTTGCCTGCCGGATGCGAGCCGTGCGGATTGAACGAGTAACAGAAGACGCCGGTGCTCGTGTGCGTCAGGAAGCTGTTCTCGCGCTTCCAGCCGGAGCCGTACGAGGAGTTGAGCGTGTCGACGTAGATGTTGCGGCCGAACGTGTCGAGCGGCACGCCGGCCGCGGTCGACTTGAAGCCGAAGACCGGGCTGTCGCCGTAGGTGAGCGTTCCATAGAGGTGCTCCCACTGGTGCCAGGCCCAGTCCGTCGAGATCGAGAGGACGGGCAGGTCACCGGTCCAGTGCGAGAGGCGGAGCTCCCAGACGGCCTGGGTCGCGCTCGGCGCGAGCCCGTAGTTCGGCAGCATCCGCTGCCACTCCTGGAGCGCCCAGTACGAGCCATCCGACGCGGTGCACGCCGTCACCTTCCAGGCGAGCGGCGGCCCGTCGTAAGCCTTGCAGGTGCTCTTGAAGGTTTTCCAGTAGTCCTGCTTGTACTTGCCATAGCCGCCCGAGTAGTCGAGTGAGAGCGCCAGTTGTGCGCGGCTCCGCGTCGGCGCGATCGCGTTCACGGCGCCCCAGGCGAGCACGTGCTTGACCTTTCCGGCAGCGGTGTAGTTGAGGAGAGCCTCCCCCTTCGCGTTCACGGCCAGCTTGACGCCCTTGGCGTCGCGGTCGATCAGCTGAGAGGCGTTCGCCGCCGAGGCGAGCACCAGACTGGAGAGGACGAGCACGAGAGCAAGCGAGATCCGACGCAAGGAGAGCCCCTTCGGTTAGACGTGCGACGCAGTCCCTCTGGCGTCGGCAGTTCGGGCATGCGGCTCACTCCCTCATCCGAGGGTCGACCTTGCTAGCTTCGGGCCCGCGTGAATCGCCGCGACCGCATCGAGATCCTCATCACCGCCGTGTTCGTGCTGGCCGCCGGTGCCTGCCATTTCGTGGGCCTGAACGACGTCCTGACCTTCATCGTCGCGGCCGCCGCGCTCGCGGCACTCGCCCGGCTCGTCGGAACGGCGACCGAGCAGCTCGGGGCTCGTCTCGGCTCGGGCGGCGCGAGCGTCGTCCAGTCGGCGCTCGGCAATCTGCCCGAGCTCTTCATCGCCCTCTTCGCGCTGCACAAGGGCCTGGTCAACGTCGTCCAGGCTGCGCTCGTCGGCTCGATCCTCGCAAACAGCGTGCTCGTTCTCGGGATCGCGTTCGTGGTGGGGGGCATCCGCAACGGGCCGCAGCGCTTCGACTCCGGACGGGCGCGCATGGTCTCGACGCTGACCCTCCTCGCCGCGGCGACGATGGCGATGCCGTCGCTCGCCCACACCTTCCACTCACCGGCTGCGTCGCACGGCAACACGCTGTCTCTGATCTGCGCCGGCGTGCTGCTCGTGATGTTCGTGCTCACCCTGCCGGGGTTCCTCCGCAGCTCACCGGGCGAGGAGCACCCGGCCGCACGCTGGTCGACCGTGCTCACCGCCTCGGTGCTGGCGTGCGCGGGGACGGCAGCGGCCTTCACCTCCGATTGGTTCGTGAACGCGCTGACACCGGCGATTCACACGCTGCACATGAGCGAGGAGTTCGCAGGGCTCGTGATCGTGGCGATCGCCGGGAACGCTGTCGAGAACGTCGTTGGCGTGCAACTCGCGGCGCGCAACCGCGCCGACTTCGCCGTCTCGGTGATCGTCAACTCCTCCCTGCAGGTCGCGCTCGCGCTGACGCCGGTGATCGTCTTCGCGTCGCTGCTCTTCGCGACCCACCTGACCCTCGTCTTCCCGACGCTCCTCGCGCTCGTGCTCGTGATCGCCGCGATCCTCGGCGCCTTCGTCGTGAACGACGGACAATCGACCTGGGAAGAAGGCGCGGTGCTGGTCGGGTTCTACGTTGTGATCGCCGCCAGCTTCTGGTGGGGCACCTAGTCAAACTGAGATCGGCGCGACGGTTGCGCCGGTCAATGCGACGAGATCCTGCGGTGCGAGCTCGATCTGCAGGCCACGCCTGCCGGCGCTGACGATGACCGTCTCCCAACCAAGCGCAGATTCGTCGAGCGTCGTCGGCAACCGCTTGCGCTGACCGAGCGGGCTGATTCCACCGACCACGTAGCCCGTCGCGCGCTCGGCCTCTGCACGCCCCGCGAGCTCGGCACGCTTGCCGGCGGCCCGCAGCTCGAGTTGGCGATCGGCGGGAACGACGAAGACGCGCAGCTCGCCCGCCACCGATGCGACGAGCGTCTTGAAGAGCTGCGCGGGCGGCCGGTCGACTGCGGCCGCGACGGCCAGCGCGTAGTCGCCCTCCCCCACCTCCACGCCTTCGTAGGTGTGGAGCGTGAAAGCGATCCCGGCGCGCTTCGCGGCCTCCACCGCGGGCGTCACTCGGAGAGCTCCTCGGCGAGCAGCGCCAGCGCGACGAGCCGCCAGGCCAGGTCGAGGTCGGCAGCAAGAAACAGCGCACCCTCCCGCGCCGTCGGGAGGTCTCGTACGCGAAGCACGAGCGCGTCGAGCGCCCGACCGAGGTCTGCGCGTCGCCGCTTCGTGTAGAGGTCGGCGGCCAGCGACTTGACCGCCCGGTCGTCGACGTCGAGCTCGCGGTGTGGATCCCCACCCGCAGCGACGAGCAACAGCGCGCGCCGGCGCGCGCCGTTCAATTCACCCTCGTCCAGCTCGAGCGACAGGCCCGCGAGGTAAGCGAGCACGGGCAACGGGTCGCCGAGCGCACCGGCGTCGACCTGTGCGAGAACGGTGTCGAGTTCCTCCATGCGACTAGCATCATCGCCGTGGACGACGTGCTTGCGAAGGCAGAGGAGTGGCGCGCCGCCGGCGAGGAGGTGGCCCTCGCGACTGTTGTCGCGACGCGCCGCAGCGCTCCGCGCCCCCTCGGGTCGAAGCTCGCCGTGACCGCGACGGGCAGGATGTTCGGCTCGGTCTCGGGGGGTTGCGTGGAGGCAGACGTTGCGGGGCGCGCTGCCGCGGTGCTGGCAGGCAGCCCGCCCGAGCTCGCCTCATACGGAATCACCGACGACGAGGCCTGGAGCGTCGGGCTTCCCTGCGGTGGCGAGATCGACGTGTTCGTCGAGCCGTTCAGCCCAGCTGAGCCACTCACGCGCGGCACGAGCTATGTCGTCGTCGCCGGCGAGGGCCTTGGCGCGCGCTGGCACGAGCCGACGAGGACGCGGACGCAACTGCTCGAGGAGCCGCACCGCAGCGTCTTCGCGGAGGCCGTGGCGCCGCCGCCCCGCCTCGTGGCGGTCGGCGCCGGCGATATCGCAGAGGCGCTGTGCGCACTCGCGCGGCCGCTCGGGTGGCGGACGACGGTGGTCGATCCCCGCCCGGGTCTCGCCACGCGGGAGCGGGTGCCGAGTGCGGGTGAGCTGGTCGTCGCGTGGCCCGACGAGATCGAGGTCGACGGCGACACTGCCGTCGTCTCACTCGTCCACGAGGAGCGGCTCGACATTCCGGCCCTGCGGGCAGGCGTCGAGGGAGGCGCGTTCTACGTCGGCGCGCTCGGCGCCAAACGCGCGCAGGAGAAGCGACGGGCACACCTCGGTGCGCTCGCCGACAGCGTCCGTGGGCCGGTCGGCCTCGACCTCGGGGGCGAGACACCCGCCGAGATCGCACTCGAGATCGTGGCGGAGATCCTCGCAGCCCGCAAAAAGGGCGGGGCGCCCGAAGGCACCCCGCCCGAAGAGCCGGCCGTCGCTCCGCCCTAAGCGGGTGCGACGCCGTGCGCCGTCCGCCGAGAGCCGGCGACGAATCCGAGTGCGATCATGCCGACGCCGAGCGCGATGTGCAGCCAGTTGTCGGCCGTGTTCACGGGCAGCCAGTCGAGGCCGCCGATGACGCCGATCAGCCAGACGACCAGATAGACGACACCGCCGCCGATCAGGTACGTCCGCGCGCCCTCGAAGGTCTTCGCCATCAGGATCCCGATGCCGAATGCCAGGTGGACGAGGTTGAGCAGGATGCTCGTCTGGAAGATGCCGAGCAGCTTCGCGCCGGAATCGTGGCCGGCGAAGCTCAGATCGCCGTAGTGCGTCGTGATCCCGGGGATGAAGCCGAGGACGCCGACGAGCAGGAACACGGTTCCCACGAGCGCGGCGAGTGACTGGATTGGAGTGCGATCTCTCATGTGACCTCCGAAGGGTGTTCGTCCGGCCAGCGCCGTGTGATTCCCGCCCGAGGGGGGTTCTCC
This sequence comes from Actinomycetota bacterium, assembly GCA_013821525.1. Taxonomy (GTDB): domain Bacteria; phylum Actinomycetota; class Thermoleophilia; order Gaiellales; family Gaiellaceae; genus PALSA-600. The sequence goes on along the minus strand of JACDGR010000003.1, from coordinate 17,803 downwards.
TGCGCTGCCGACGCCTGACTGTCCCGGTTATGTCCGAGCTCGGGGACGGCGAAACCTGAGGCGCACGGGCCTCGGCCAGCGAGGCAGCGGCCTGTAACGGATGCGGCTGTCGGCAACTCCAGAGTTCAGAAACACGTAACGCCGTCGCCGATCCGCACCGATACCGTCGAAGAGATGACCCTCGAGCCCCAGCACATCGACGAGCCCCGTGCCTACGGGCGCCGGACATTCCTCGCGGTCACGGGCGTCGGCCTCTCGTCCCTCGTCTGGGGGCAGCCGTTGTGGCGCAGCCTCGCAGGGCTTCGCCAGCCGATCGTCAACGCGCTTCCCCCGGCGCTCGTCCCGAACGGCTGGCGGATCTACACCGTCGCGTCGTCGATGCCGCACTTCGATCCGCTGACGTGGCGGCTCCGCATCGACGGATTGGTCGGACGCCCGCTCGCCCTCTCCTACGCCGACCTGCTTCGCCTGCCGCGCGCCGAGCAGGTGACGACCTTCCATTGCGTGACCGGCTGGTCTGTCAAGAACGTCCACTGGGCGGGCGTCCGGTTCCGCGACCTGCTCGCCGGAGCGTCACCCGCGGGCGACGCGAGCGTCCTCACGTTCACCTCCGCCGAACGGCCGTACGTCGACACGCTCACGCTCCAGCAGGCGCAGCTGCCAGAGGTGATGCTCGCGTACGAGATGGACGGCAAGCCGCTGAGGCGCGAGCACGGCGCGCCGGTGCGCGTCGTGATCCCGGAGATGTACGGCTACAAGAACGTCAAGTGGGTCGAGCAGATCACGCTCGGCCGCGTCGCCGAGCTCGGCTACTGGGAGCAGCGCGGCTACTCGACGGATGCGTGGGTCGGCTCGAATGGGTGACCGCGTCATGATCGAGCGCTTCTCCCTCACCGAGCGGACGCTGCACTGGGTGCATGCAACGGCGTTCTTCATCCTGCTCGCCACGGGCCTCATCCTCTACGTCCCGTCGCTCAGCGAGTCGGTCGGGCGCCGCCCTCTCCTGAAGGACATCCACGTGTATACCGCCGTGGCCTGGGCGATCGCGATCGCGCTCACGTTCGCGCTCGGCGACCGTGCGGGCCTGCGCGCGACCGCGCGGGAACTGAACCTCTTCGACGAGGACGACCGCCTCTGGCTTCGGCGCCACGCACGGCCGCAAGGGCGCTTCAACGCCGGGCAGAAGCTGAACACCGCGGTCGCGGCGGCGTTTGCCGTGCTGTTCGCCGTCTCAGGATTTCTGCTCTGGCTCGGAGAGCGCGACAGCACCTTCCGCTTCGCGAGCACGATCCTGCTCCACGACGTCTTGACCTACGTCTCGATCGTGCTCGTCGCAGGTCATCTCTACCTCGCACTCATCTATCCCGCGACCAGGCATTCGTTGCGCGGCATTACCACGGGCTCCGTCCGGTATGAGTGGGCGCAGCGCCACCATCCGAAGTGGCTTGCCGCGCGCGCTGACTCTGCCGCTGCGCGTGATGCCGGAAAGCAGTAGCTACCCGAGCACGATCACGCCGTCACGGTCGGCGTGCAGGTGAGCACCCGGGCGGAACGTGATGCCGCCGAAGGTGACGGGGACGCCGACCGCACCTCGCCCCTCCTTCCGGCTCGGCCGCGGGTTCGAACCGAGCGCCTTCACACCGAGACCGAGCGCATCGAGTGCCTCCGTGTCGCGCACGCAGCCGTTGATCACGACGCCGGCCCAGCGGTTGTCGCGCGCCAGTTCGGCGATGTTGTCGCCGAGAAGTGCGTACCGCATCGACCCGCCGCCGTCGACGACGAGCACGCGGCCATCGCCGGACTCGCTTGCCTGCGCTCGGACCAGCACGTTGTCCTCGTAGCACCGGACGGTCTCGATCGTTCCTGCGAACGCGAGAGCGCCGAAGGAGCGCAGCTGGAGCAGACACACGGCCGCTGCGTCGCCGTGCTCGTCGAGCAGATCGGCCGTCGACGTCACGGCGACAGCCTACTTCGCAGTCAAGGCTGAGGCGAGGCTACACAGCGACGGGAGCGAGCGCTTCGCGCACGTTGGCTGCAAGCTGCGATGCGGTGAACGGCTTCTGCAGGAAGCGCATGCCGCTCGGCAGGACTCCGCGCGCGATGATCGCGTCGCTCGTGTACCCGGACATGTAGAGCACACGGATGCTCGGCCGCACTGCCTCGAGACGCTCCGCCAGTTGGCGGCCGTTCATCGCCGGCATCACAACATCGGTGACGACCAGCTGAATCTCCTCGTCGTACGCGGCCGCGACCTCGATCGCCTCGGACGGCGTCGCCGCGGAAAGGACGTTGTAGCCGCGCTCAGTCAGGATGTCCTCGACCAGGGCGCGCACCCCAGGGTCGTCCTCTACAAGCAGCACGTTCTCGTTTCCGCCGCCGACGTCGCGCACCACCACCGCCGGCGCCAGGCGCGCCGCCACCTGGGGCAGGTAGATGCAGAAGGACGTCCCCTCGTCGAGCTCAGACTCGATCGCGACGCGGCCACGACTCTGCTCGACGATCCCCAGCACGGTCGAGAGGCCGAGTCCCGTCCCCAAACCGACGCCCTTGGTCGTGAAAAAGGGCTCGAAGACGCGCTCGGTGGTCTCCGCATTCATGCCGATCCCGTTGTCGCGCACTTCGAGCACGACGTAATCGCCGCCGGCCAGGGTGCCGAGCTTCGCGTCGCCGTCGTCAAGACAGAGAGAGTCGGTACGGATAGTCAGCTCACCGCCGTCCGGCATCGCGTCCCGCGCGTTCACGGCAAGATTCAAGATCACCTGCGCGAGCTGTCCTGGGTCAGCCTCGACGTAGCCGTCGCGGGCGTTCAGCGCCACGTGCAGATCGATGTCCTCTCCGAGGAGCCGCGTGAGCATGCTCGCGTGCTCGGAGACGACGTCGTTGACGTCGAGGATCTCCGGCTTCAGCACCTGCCGCCGGCTGAACGCGAGGAGTTGATGCGTCAACTCGGCGGCCCGGTCGCCTGCACGCCGGATCTCGGTGATGCTGTTGTGCATGCTTTCGTCTCCGTTGCAGCGGCTGAGCGCAATGTCGCCGTAGCCGTTGATGATCGTCAGCAAGTTGTTGAAGTCGTGTGCGATCCCGCCTGCGAGCTGGCCGACGGCCTCCATCTTCTGTGCCTGGCGGAGGCGGTCCTCGCTGTCCCGCAGCGCCTCCCTCGAGGTCGTCAATTCGGTGATGTCGGTGATGAATCCCTGGTAGTGCGTCGGGGCTCCGTCCGCGCCGCGAACGATGCGGTTCTGGCCGTGCACCGACAGCTCACGGCCGTCTGGGTGTCGCATCCGAAAGTCGGTGGCACTGCGGTCGAGGCTCTGGGCTGCCTGGAGGACTGCTCTGTCGTCGGGATGCACCGCTTCCCAGAAGAGCTCCGGCCGCTCGTTCCAGGCCTCGTTCGGCAGGCCGAACAGCTTCTCTCCGGTCGGGCTGACGTACGAGACTCCGCCGGGCTCGACCGGCACGGAGAAGACAACGAGTGGTAGCTCTTCGAGCATCGTCCGCACCCGTTCGTCGGTCTCGTGCAGGGCGGTCTCGGCCGTGCGCTGCTCGGTGATGTCGCGCAGGATCGAGAGGTGCAGGCCGTCTTTGACGTTCGCCGTCGCGCGGAAGTCGGCGAGCCGCGATTCGCCGTCGGGTCGCAGGAGGGTCATCTGCCCTTCCTGCCGGCCGTCGGCGATGAACGCGTTCCAGCCTGCGATCACGTCTGCGGATGCCGCAGGCTCGGCGAAGTCCTCGATGCGTCGGCCGACGAGCTCCGCGTGCGTGAGGCCGAGCAGCCGGCAGGCTGCCGGGTTCGCGTCGATGTACACGCGGTCGTCATCGGCGAGCAGCAGGGCGTCAAGCGCCCCGTCGAAGACTGCGCGGAACTTGCGCTCCTCCGACTGCACGAGCTCATGGGCGAGTACCTGCTCCGTGACGTCGCGGGCGACCGCCTCGAGGGCAACGATCTCCCCTGCGTCGTCCCTGATCGCCACCTGACGGCGGTCGAGCCAGACGACATGGCCGTCGGCGGCGACGACGCGGCCGGTGAACGGACGTTCCGGATCCTCGGCGTAGGCCGCCGCAAACGCCTCACGCTCCTCCGGATGAATGATCCGCATGCCGAGCTCGGGATCGCCGTAGAACGCTTCTGGCGGGTATCCGAGCATCGTCTCGACCGACGGGCTCACGTAGTCGTAGTGGGGCGGGTTCAGCTGATAGCGCAAGACGAGATCCTGGGCGTGCTCGACGAAGCGGTCGAACCGCGCCTCGCTCTCGCCCAGGGCTGCTTCCGCGCTGCGCCGCTCCCTGATCTCCCTGGACGCGGCAACCTCGCGCAGCACCGCGGGGGCGAGGCGCACGAGGTTTGCCTTCGTGATGAAGTCCCGCGCACCGGCACGAAGCGCGCCGACGGCGTTCTCCTCGGTGATCGTCCCCGAGACCACGATCGCCGGTAGCTCGGGCGCGCGTTCCCGCAGCTCGTTCAGCAGCTTCAGCGTGTCGAGCTGCGGCAGCGAGTAGTCGAAGAGCGCGACGTCCCAGGCGTCGGGCTGCGCGATTGCGCGCTCCCAGCCCGCACGAGTGTCGACCTGCTCGTGGCGGCAGCTGATCCCTGACAGGCGCAACTCACGGGTGAGCAGCTCGATGTCGTCGACCGAATCCTCGACGAGCAGGATCCGGATCGTTACCTCATCAGACAGTGACACTCCGCTCACTCACGACGGAGGGCTTGTTGAGCAGGAGCCAGTATGTGCCGATCACCCTCACTGCTTCGGTGAAATTTTCGAAGTCGACCGGCTTGACGATGTAGCTGTTCGCACCCAGGTCGTAGCTCGAGATCCGGTCGGACTCCTCCGACGACGAGGTCATCATCACCACAGGCAGATGCCGTGTCCGCTCGTCTGCACGAATTCGCTGCAAGACCTCGAGCCCGTCCATCCGCGGCATCTTCACGTCGAGCAACACGACGGAGAGCGCATCGACGGGCCTGTCCTCCGCAAAGAGGAACTCGAGCGCCTCGACGCCATCCCTCGCGACGTGAATCTTGTTCGACAACCTGTTCTTCTTGAAGGCGCGGAGCGTCAGCTCCACATCGGCCGGGTTGTCCTCGACAAGCAGGATGTCTGCGCCGCCGTTCACTCCCGCTCCTCCGGCAGCGTGAACGAGAAGGTTGCCCCGCGGCCCTCGACCGCATCGGCCGAGATCTCACCGCCGTGCCGCTGGACGATCAACCTGACGAGGGCGAGCCCGATCCCGGTGCCCTCGTAATCGTCGCTGCGATGCAGCCGCTGAAACGTCTGGAACAGCTTGCCCGCGAACGCCATGTCGAACCCGACGCCGTTGTCGCCGACCGACCAGACCCGCTCCCCGCCGACGATGCGCGAGCCGACCTCGATGCGCGCCGATGCGGTACCGCGGGTGAACTTGAGTGCGTTGCCGATCAGGTTTGCGTAGACCTGGCGTAGGAGCACTGGGTCGGCATCAACCGGCGGCAGGTCGCCGAGGACGATCTCGACGGTACGGTCCTCCAGCTCCGGCTCGAGCTCTCGAACGACCTCGCCGACGACTCGCCGCACGTCGACCGGCCCGCGCACCATGCCCTGCCGTCCGAGCCGCGAGAAGGCGAGCAGTCCGTCGATCAACGCACCCATCTGATTCGCGTTCGAGCGGATCAGGCCGAGATAACGCTGGCCTTCGTCGGAGAGCTCGTCCGAGCAGTCCTCGATCAGTGCGCGTGAGAATCCGTTCAACGCGCGCAACGGAGCACGCAGATCGTGCGACACCGAGTAGTTGAATGCCTCAAGCTCTGCGGTTCGCTCGGAGACGAGCCGCTCCAGGCCGTCTCGCTCGGTCACGTCTTCCAGCGCGAGCAGGATGAAGGCGTGGCCGTCCATGTCAAGCAGACGCGCGTTCAGCAGGAGCGACCGCGTGCCGACTCCGGGCCGCATCGCTTCAACGGCGTAGTCTTCGAAGGGAGTGCGCGAGGAGACAACCTGTTCGAGCAGCGCGAGCAGGGGCGGGATGTCCCATAAACCGTCGCCAATCTCAAACAGGTTCGCGCCCTCGACGCGGTCGGCTGCAGCGCCGAAGAACTCGTGAAAGGCGCGATTTGCGAGCCGGATGTCCAGGTGGCTGTCGAGCGCGAGCAGCGGTTCCCGGACGGTCGCGACGATCGCCTCGAAGAGGCCGACCCCGTCAGGATCCAACGGGCGCAGCGGAGAATGGGTGACGGATGTCATCACCTGTATCCTCGTCACGGCAGGTCACTGCTCGCATAGGGGTTTCGGGTAGACCGGCACCCGAACGGGGGCGCTGGAGGCGCGATGCGCGCGGATCAAGCCTCTAGTCGATCATGAAAGACCGCAGCGCGAGCGCGACCGCCTGCGTGCGCGTGTCCGCGGCCAGGCCCTGCATCGCGCTCGTCACGTGCTGCTGCACGGTGGAGACGGCGATTGCGAGGCGCTCGGAGATCTCCTGGTACGAGCAGCCGTCTGCGACGAGCGCGAGCACCTGCCGCTCGCGCGGCGTCAGCACGTCGCCGTCCGCTGCGACCTTGGCGACGAGGATCGGCGCCACGGCCGGGTCGACCCATGACCGTCCAGCCGCCACCGTGTCGACCACATCGACGAGAGCGCCGAGCGGCTGAGTTTTCGAGATGTAGGCCAACGCGCCCGGCTCGATGCCCTGATCGAGGACGGTGTGCCCATCGCTGCCGGTGAAGATGACGACGCGCGTCGCCGCGCAAACAGCTGCGAGATTCTTGCCCGTCATCGCGAGCATTGCCGCGTCGAGGACTGCGACGTCCGGTTGCGTCTCCTCGACGAGGGTCAGAATCCGTTCGCTGCTCGTGGCGGTGCCGACGAGGTTGAAGCCGGCTCGCCGGAGCTCCGCCGCGATCGCGCTGAGCATCACGGGGTGACCATCCGCGACGACAACGCGGACTGTCGACCTGCTCCCCGGCGCAGTGGCGAACATCGGAGTCGAGTCTAGAACGCTGCGTAGAAGACGGACACGGCGGCGGCCCCGGGGGAGAGGGAGGGGCCTGCCGCCGCGCCGCAGTCAGTCTCCGGCTCCCCCGGAGACCATCGTCTCATTCGCCGGTCACGCGCATCGTCCTCGTTGGCAACATGCAGTTGTCAAGCGAGCGTGTCAACGACCAGCGCCGATCGCATCCCGCGCGACCTGCAGCAACCACACCGTGCAGAGCCACATCGCGGTGGAGGAGCGGTAGCAGCACGCGAACACGCGCGCATAGAGCGTCAGCGAGTTGCCGGCGAAGACAGGTGACGCCGTGATCAGCGCGAGCAGCACTCCCGCGCCCACCATGGGCACGCCGGGGACGCCGGCGCAAGGCGGGGGAAGCGCACTCCGATCCAGCACGCCAAGACCGCCGAGCCAACGAACAACGCAGTGCGCTTGACCTGTTCGGTCGACCCTCAGCTTCGGCCGAGGCTGCGGTAGAGGAGCGTGCCGGCCGGAACGCCGCAGAATGACGTGCTCGAGCCACTCTGGATGTAGAAGTGACCCTTCGCGACGTAGGCGTTCGCACGATCGCCCCCGAACCGCGTCACGAGGCCCGCGTGTCGCACGACCGACTGCGCCTGCTCGACCGAACGCGCACCCGCCAGTTGCGCATTTGTCGGCCACGTGCAGAACGCTCCAAGCCCACGCAGCGCTCCGTGCAAGCGTAGGTTCGCCGTCAACCGGCTGGCGTATCCATCGCCGCCCGTCGTGGAGCTCCAGGCGCTCCGTAGTGCAAGCGAACCGTCGGGCAGGACGCGGACGGGCAGCGTCCGCTCGGACGACCAGTCGATCAGCACGCCTCGCGGGATCAGCTGGTCGACGCGGACAGTGGCGCGCCGCGGGCCGGTCGACTCCGGACAACCGGCTCCGCTCAACGCGATCGAGACCTCGCCCAGGCCGCGCCACTGCTGACTGTCGTGCACGATGCCGCCGTTCACCCAGCGATAGCGGGCATCGGGCGCAATCGCAGACACGCCCCGCGCGCGCAGCAGGTCGAGCTCGAGCCGCGAGAAGTGCGACAGGACGGCCCTGCGGTCGGTGATCCCGGCACCGATCGCAGCTGTATCGGCTGTCGTTCCGTCTGCACAGTCGTCGTGCATCTCGACGCGATAGGAGAACGAGGTGAGCGTCGCCCTGAAGTACGTCGGCAGATTCAGGGGCGGGCGGTACCCGGCGGGATAGGCGGGCGGCACGTACCGATCCCGCGCAGACCCGTTCATGATCGGGCCGGAGATGGCATAGGTGAGCGTTCCGGACTCGGTCGTGCCGCGCGACCAGTGGAACGAGACGCTGCCCTTAGCCGACGTCGGACCCGTGGGCGCAGCCGCCACGCTCGTCACAGCCGTGCTTGCCACCGCGGCCAGCGCAACGACGAGGGCGCCCGTGCGCCTCATGGCACCTCGACGTGAACGGTGGCCGGCTTGCTGGGCTGCCCGCTCGGCCGAGTCGCCCAGACGGTGAAACACCACGAGCCACTCGCCGGCGTCGACTCGGTCCACACCTGGGAGAGCGTGAGGGTGTGCCTGGTGTCGCCGGGATCCGTCGGGCACGTGTCGAACGAGCCCTTGACGATCACCCCGCTCAGCTCCTTCCTCGGGAGTGGCAGCGTCCAACGCAGCGTGAGTGAGCCGCAGGTCGTATCAAGCTCTGCGCGCAAGCCCACGGGCGCCGGAGGAGTCTTCGTGGAGTCGCACGCTGCGCGGGACGGGGCGTTGACATGGCCACCGTAGAGTCGGATCGCGCCTTGTATGTCGTCGACTGCGAGGAGCGCGCACGGATGCTGCCAGAGGGCGAATGTCTTCATCCAGGAACACTGATCCGCCGACAGGCTGATCGGGTTCATCGTGGCGCAGGCTCGTGTCTCATGCCCGAGTCCGAGGATGTGGCCAAACTCGTGCACGGCGATCGCATCCCAGAAGTAACTCGAGACCTTGCCGCGGAGCCTGTCCGCAGCGTGACGCAGCCAGATATGCGCGCCGTGGTAGATCCTGATTGGCCCCTTGGGCGGGATCAGGCGTCCGTTGACGAACTTGATGTTCGGGAACGGATCGAAGGTCTCGGCCGACGGCGACGTGTAGCCGAGCGACGCCTCTCCCCCACTTATCTTCGGGTAGTTGAGGGGGATCGGAACGATCGTCACCTCTGCCTGTGCGCGGGAGACCGCCCGAAATCGCACGTTGGCCCCGCTCGTATTCCAGGCCGCGACGGCGCGGGCGATCGTCTGGCGCTGATCCGTGACTGTGTTGAAGTAGGTGATCACGTGCCCGGGCCATGCCTTGCCGACCGGCTTCGAGCTGTGCAACGCCGGTGCGGTCTCGCGCCCCTGAGCGGTCGCGGTGAGCAGGATGGCGACGCCCGACGAGACGAACGCAACCAGCGCAAGCCGCCCAGGCCGAGCCCAGCTGGGACCCGCCGCAGACCCCACCTCGTAGACCCCCTTCGCTCTCTCGCAAGGAAACGGCGACAGACCCCGCCGCCGGACGCGGGAGGCTACGCTCTCCGCACGCCCAGTTCAAGCGAGTCGAACTGCACGACTCCGGCGGTTGTGTCGACGCGGTTGTGTGGACTCGGTGCCGCTGTCATAGTTCAGCGCGTGGACTCGGCACAGCTCGCAAGCGTTGGCATCTTCTCGGGACTGTCGAAGGACGAGCTCCGAAAGCTCGCCCAGTGGGCGGACAGCGTTTCGGTCGACGCCGGGTACGAGCTCGCCAAGGAGGGTCAGTTCGCGCACGAATTCTTCGTGATCGAGGACGGAGCGGCCGAGGTCACCCAGAGCGGCGAACGCATCGCCGAGCTCGGCCCGGGCGACTTCTTTGGAGAGATCGGCCTCCTCGAGACCGAGCGGAGAACGGCGACCGTCACGGCGACCACGCCGATGCAGCTGATCGTGATGTTCCAGCGCGAGTTCAAGCAGATGGAGCAGGAGCTGCCGGCGGTCGCGACCCGCATTCGCTCCGCGATCCGCGCCCGGCTCGGCGACTGACCTCGGGCGGCCGCGGCCGTCAGCCGAGCTCGTCGACCAGATCCGCGATCGAGTCGACGATCCGTGACGGGCGGAACGGGAAGCGGTCTGCTTCCTCTCGCTTCGTCGACCCGGTCAGCACGAGCACCGTGTGCATCCCGGCTTCGAGACCGGAGACGATGTCGGTGTCCATTCGATCGCCGACCATCGCGGCGCTCTCCGAGTGGGCGTCGATCCTGTTCAGCGCCGAGCGCATCATCAACGGGTTCGGCTTGCCGACGAAGTAGGGCTCGACGCCGGTCGCCCGGTTGATCAGCGCGGCCACGGAACCGGTCGCAGGCAACGGGCCGTCGGGCGTCGGCCCGGTGGCGTCGGGGTTCGTCGCGATGAAACGCGCGCCTGCTGTGATGAGGCGAATGGCGTGTGAGATGCGCTCGAAGCTGTACGTGCGCGTCTCCCCGAGCACGACGTAGTCGGGGTCGCGCTCGCTCAGCGTGTACCCGGCATCGTGCAAGGCAGTCGTCAGACCCGACTCCCCGATCACGAAGGCCGTGCCTCCAGGACGCTGGTTCTCGAGGAACGTCGCGGTCGCGAGCGCGGACGTCCAGATCGCTTCCTCGGGCACGGCAAGTCCGCTGCGCAGGAGTCGCGCTGCAAGATCACGCTGCGTATAGATCGAGTTGTTCGTGAGGACCAGGAACGGCAGCTCACGCTCCGAGAGCCGCGCGATGAACCGGTCGGCGCCAGGGATCGCGTGCTCCTCGTGAACGAGCACGCCGTCCATGTCCATCAGCCATGACTTGATCTCCCGGTGCTTCGCCATCCGCTCTAGCTTTTCACACGCATGCCGCGCAGGGCGGGCCGCGGGCTCAGAGCCAGCGCGAGCGGCGGGGAGCCGGCAAGCCGTCCGACCGTTTCTGCCGGCGGTGGCCCATCGAGAACAGGCCGAACGGGATGAAGAGAAACGGCAAGAAGAGGAAGTGCCCGCCGCTCACGACGTAGACGAGCACTCCGATCGCGATCCCGATTGCGAGAGCTCTCACCTCGGACGCGCCCGCGACTTGCGGACGTTCTGCGCAGCCTGACCCGCCCGCATCCGCACCGCCTGCTTCTGCTGCGGGAAGAGGCGACGCCACATCTGGAGACCGGTATAGGCCAGTCCCATGGGCCCGAGGCGACCGAATCTGCGGAGACCAAAGAGGAACACGTACGCCTTCTGCCTCGCGCGCTGGCGGTCAAACACCGGTGGCGTCTCATCGACCGGGCTAGGTCGAGAGCTCGTGTGCCTCCGCAGCGATCTCCCCAGCGACTCCGCGCTTCTCGACGACTGTCAGGCTGCCGACGACAAGGATGATCCGCTCGGCTCGGGCCTCGACTGCTTGCCTCTCATGGCCTGTGACGTTGAAGAACCGGCGTGGGAATTTGCGGATCGTGTCGTACTGCTCGAACGCTGAGGGAGCGTTGATCGCTCCGGCCGAGTGGGCTCCTCTGACCCTCGAGAGAATACACCCGTCGCTGAGAGAATACACCCGTCGCGCCTCGCGGACTAGGTTTTTTGGTTGGCGTCAGGCGGCGGGGGTGGGATTCGAACCCACGGACGAGTTGCCCCGTCAGCGGTTTTCAAGACCGCCCCGTTCGACCGCTCCGGCACCCCGCCGCGGCCCTCTTTCTACCCGCTACGCCTTGGTGATGCGGGCGGGCGCGCCGAAGCTCTGCAGCACCTCGGGCACGTCACCGCCGAAGTTCTCGAGGATCGCGAGCGCGCAGCGGTCCGTGACGGCAGTGCCGTTCAAGGTGTGCGGCGTTTCGAGCTGCTTCTCCCCCACGCGGTACCGGATCCCTGAACGCCGCGCCTGATAGTCCGTCGTGTTCGAACACGACGTGATCTCCCGGTAGCGGTTCTGCGACGGGAACCACGCCTCGATGTCGTAGCGCTTGGCCGCCGCGCTCGAGAGGTCGCCCGCGGCGCTGTTGACGACGCGATAGGGCACGCCGAGCTCCTGCACGATCGACTCCTCGATCCCGAGTAGCCGCTCATGCTCGTCCCAGGAGTCCTCGGGGCGAATGTAGACGACCATCTCGACCTTCTGGAACTGGTGCACGCGGAACATGCCACGCGTGTCGCGGCCCGCCGAGCCCGACTCGCGGCGAAAGCACGACGAGAACGCGCAGTAGCGGATCGGCAGCTGCTCGAGGATCTCCCCCATGTGCATCGCGATCAGCGGGACCTCGGAGGTCCCGACGAGATAGAGGCCGTCCTCCGGGATCGAGTAGAAGTCGTTTTTCTCCGACGGGAAGAAGCCCGTGCCGTACATCGCCTCCTCGCGGACGAGCACGGGAGGCAGCACGGGCGTGAAGCCCGCCTCGGTCAGGCGGTCGAGGGCGAGCCGGTACAGCGAGAGTGAGAGGCGCGCTGCGTCGCCGATGATGAGCCCGAAGCGCGCGCCGGAGACTTTCGCGCCGCGTTCCATGTCGTAGTTGCCCACGTCGAGGTGCTCGAGCGCTGGGTCGGGAGCCGTTCGCTCGCCCCACTCGCTGACGACGATCGCGTCTTCGTCGCGATCACCGTCGGCGGCGCTCGCGTGTGGCAGGTTCGGCACCTTGCCGAGCGCTGCGTCGCGCACCGCCTCTGCCGCACCGAGCTCACCCTCGACCGATTTCAGCTGCTCCTTGACCTGCTTCAATCGCTCGAGCTGCTCGGGCGTCGGCTTGCCGTCGAGCTTCTGCTGCGCACGCAGCTCGTCGACCTTCGGAACGAGCGCACGCCAGCGTTCGTCGGCTGCGAGCAGCTCGTCGAACGCGTGCCCTGCGCCGCGGCGCGCGAGCGCAGACCGAACCGTGTCCGGATCGTTGCGGGCTGCCTTCAGGTCGATCACGTCAGTGAGTCTAGGTAGGCCTCGATCACCTGCGCCACACCCTCCTGCTCGGCCGACGGCCCGATCCAGTCAGCGACCGCCTTCACACGCTCGTGCGCGTTCTCGACGGCGACGCCGTACCCCGCCCACTCGACGAGCTCGACGTCGTTCTCCCCGTCGCCGAAGGAGATCGTCTCTTCCGGCGTGAAGCCCATGTGCGCCGCGAGAAAATCGAGACCGGCTCCCTTGGTGACGCCGGGCGCGGCAAACTCGAGGAAGTACGGGAGCGACTTGGAGATGTACAGGCGCTCGCCGAAGTGCGCCTTGGCACGTTCCTCTACGGCGGAGAGCTCGTCGGGGTCACCCACGCAGACGAGCTTCGTCGGTGGCGACGAGAGCCACGCGAGCAGATCGCCGACCGGGTGGATCTCGAGATGCTGGAAGCCGGCGTAGTCCCGCGCGTGCTGCGTCACCTCGGAGACGTACAGCTCGTCGTCCACGTAGACGTTGGGGCTGTATCCCGCTTCGGCGACGAACGCAATCGCCTCGTGCGCAAGTTCGAGCTCGATCGGAACATGCCGCAACCATGTGCCGTCGCCGTCTGCGACAACAGCACCCTGGTAACAGATCACCGGTTCGTGCAGACCGGCCGGCCTGAGCGCCAGCCGGGTGGACTGGAACATGCGACCGGTGACGACGATCACGTGCAGGCCGGCAGCCTGCGCACGCTGGAGTGCGGCAATCGTGCGCTCGTGCAGACGACCGTCCTCCCAGACGAGCGTGCGATCGAAGTCGGTGGCGAGCACGCGTACCTCGCGCGGGAACCCCTCAGGTAGCAGCGTCAGCCGTTGAGATTGCCGCCGGACGCCTTCACGACGTACGCGGTGACGTTGGCGATCTGCGTGTCGGAGAGCTGACCCGTGAAGTTCGGCATCGCGCCCTGGCCGTGCGTAACGCGTGTGACGGCGAGCGACAGCGGCGGCTTCGCCTGATCCAGGTTCGGCCCGACCTTGCCGTTCGACTTCGCGTCGGCGAGCGTATGGCAGCCGCCGCAGCCGCCGGCTCCGAGGAAGACGACCTTGCCGGCCGTTGGGTCACCGTGCTTGTACTTCGCCGGCACGACTGCGGTCTGGGCCTTCGGGACGGTGCCGATCACCTTGGTGGGCGTCGGCGTGACGACCTTCTCACCCGGCTTGGAGGTGGAGCATCCCGTCGCGAGCACAAGGAGCGGGAGCAGGATTGCGATCGGAACGAGTCGGCGCACGGGACTCCATCCTATAGCTCGAGCGCACATTGACGCACCATTAAGCGGGCCGCGGCTGCTCGTCTTCCCGGCTTACACTGCTCCCATGAAGCGCAGGTCATACGGCCGTGATTTCGGCCTGACGATTCGGATGCTCGCGACGACCGGTCTGCTCGGGCTCCTGTACGTGGGCTTCGCGCTCGCGCTCTTGCAGTTCGCGGGCGTCGGCATCGCGCCGATGTTCGTGATCATCGTTGCGATCGCGTTCTTCCAGTACTTCACCTCGGACAAGCTGGCGCTGAGGGCCGCGGGGGCGCGGATCGTCAGCCGCGAGGAGGCGCCGGCGCTGCACGACATGATCGAGCGCCTGTGTGCGATGGCCGACCTGCCAAAGCCGAAGGTCGCGTTCATGGACACACCGGTGCCGAACGCCTTCGCGACCGGCCGCTCGCCGAAGCATGCTGCGGTCTGCGTAACGACCGGGCTGTGGGATCGGCTCGAGCCGAAGGAAGTCGAGGCCGTCCTCGCACACGAGCTCTCGCACATCGCGAACCGCGACGTGCTGATCATGACCGTCGCAAGCTTCTTCGCGATGCTCGCCGCGATGCTGACGCGCTTCATGCTCTACGCAGGGATGTGGGGCGGTGGCGACCGGCGCGACAACAACGGCCCGCCCATCTGGCTGATCGTCTTCGCGGTCTCCGCAGTCACCTATGCGGTCAGCTACGTTCTGATCCGCACGATCTCGCGCTACCGCGAGTACGCGGCCGACCGCGGGTCGGCGCTGATCACCGGGGCACCCGAGTACCTGATGAGCGCGCTGCAGAAGATCTCGTCGCAGATGACGCTGATTCCGAACCAGGATCTACGGAAGGTCGAAGGGATGAACGCTTTCTTCATCGTCCCGGCGAAGGTCAAGTCCGCGGCCGCAGAGCTGTTCGCGGATCACCCGCCGCTCGAGAAGCGGATTGCTGCGCTCGCGGAGATCGCGCGCGACATGGGTCGCCCGGTCGCGTAGCGCGCGCGGGCGGTCGAGGCGAAACAGAGGATGGGCCTGCGCGACAGCCTGTTCGGCAAGAAGAAGCTCGCCGAGCCGAAGGACGACCGGCTCTTCGCGCTGACGACGGCGGCGGTGACGCTCGACGTCGAGCTCGGGCTGAAGACCGCAGGTGTCGCGGCGATCTCGTTCAAGCCTCAGTCCTCGGGCGAGTTTCGCGCGGCGTTCGACGAGGTCGACAAGCTGGTCGACGCGGTCGCCACCCAGTGCGGTTCGACCGTCGAGCGCAAGAGCGACGAGTACGGCTACGACTGGATCGTCCTCACCGATCCCGATCTGGAGGATCTGGTCGGGACGGCCCACACGCTCTCGTCGGAGCTGACCGCGCAGGGCTTCGGCTCGCAGCTCCTCGCCGCGATCTTCAAGTTCTCCGGTGGCGCGAAACCGGTCTACTGGATCTACGGCTTCAAGCGGGGCGCGTTCTGGCCGTTCGTGCCGGCCGACAAGACGACCCGAGACAACGCGCTCGAGCTCGAGTTGAAGGCGAAGCTCGAGAAGGAGCTGCCGATCGAGCAAGACCTGACCCGGTGGCTCGCCCTCTTCGACGCGCCGCTCTAAGGCTCGCTCGAGGGGCTCGCACGGAGCGACCTCTGTAAGCCCACTCTGCGAGACCGCTTTGTGGCATTGCTTTGTAACTCCGCGACCAGACATGTCCGCGTCACACTCTCGTCACCAACATTCTCTCCACAGCACGTCGCCAAAGCGCCCTTCAGCGCGCGCCCTTCCCTGTGGACGCTTCGAACCGGAGGCTGCCTCCGGACTGGTCTCGGTGCGGCACGTCCGAAGGGGGAGCATTGTGCGCGTCTGCGATCGTTGCTCCCGCAAATTGCGGTCAGGGCTACCCGGACGGGTGGGCGCGGCTAGGCAGACCGGTAGGTCGCGCGCAGCGTGCTTGCGCGATGGTTCGTACAGGAGCCGGGTTGGCGTTCCGGGGTAAGGCTGCGTGCCGCAGGTTGCCTCGTGCCCCTCTAGCGGTGAACGCGCCCGGCTCCGGCTCCTTCCTCGCCTGACGCACCGGTCAACGACCCGGTGCCGGCGTTCTTTCTCAGATACATGTCTCGATCCGACGAGGCGACGAGCGTCGCGCCTTCGATCCGCCCCGGCTCCGCCGATGCCGCTCCCACGCTGGCCGCCGTCCCGATCCAGCCGTGCGGCGTCTGCACCGTCCCCTCGGCCAGTTGCCGTTCGAGCTCCTCGCGGACCCTCTCGGCCGCGCCGGCCGTCGCCCCGGAGAGCACGACCGCGAACTCGTCGCCGCCGAGCCGCCCGACGACGTCTCCACGCCGCGTCCTACGGGTGAGGGTCTCCGCCACGGACACGAGCACAGCGTCCCCCGCTGGATGCCCGAACTCGTCGTTGACGAGCTTCAGGTCGTCGACGTCGACGGTCAACACCGACGTGCAACGACCGTCTCGGGCCCCCTGCGCGAGGATGCGATCGAACGCAGCGAAAAAGCCCCGACGGTTCAACAGGCCGGTCAGCTCGTCGGTCTGCGCGAGCTCGGCGAGCTTCGCTCGAGCCTGAACGTTGTCGAGGCTCATCGCAGCCATGTCCGCGAGACGCGCGAGGAAGCGAAGCTCCTCGTCGAGGAACACCTGGTCGATGCCCCGATGCACCGTCAGGCAGCCGGTCGCGCGCCCACGTACGACGAGCGGGACTGACGCGATAGTCTCCCCTCCCGATGGCGTGCTCCGACGGCTCAGCACGGGCTCGGTCGAAGCGAGCGCCAGAGCCTCGAGGCTGTCACCGTCCGGATGGATCGGCGCTCGCCCCGTCCCCCGCGAGAGACCTCGCATGAGAATCGGCATCAGCGCACCGTCAGCCTCCCGGGACTCGAAGAGCAGGACCGCGGAACACGGGATCAGCTCCTCGACCGCATCGGCGATCGCCGCGATCAGCGGTTCCAACGCGTCCTCGGCGAGCAGGCGAGGCAATAGCTCCGCGAGGCGCTCGTAGGCGCGCAGATCGAATCGCAGGTTGTCCGCCGAGGAGGAATCGAGTTGCATATGGCCGCAGTGCGCGTCGTTTCGTGCCCGACGCGCAGCCCTCCCTCGATCCTTGTCTGCGGAGGGGTGAAGCGCAATTCTCCGATCCAGGGACTAAAGGACACCTCGTGCAGTTGATTGCGCGCAACATGATCCCCCCTCCGAGGGTTGTAAACCGCATCGGTCCGCTCTAGATTCGGCTTGGGCCATAGGGCATGGCTCCTCGACACCTGGAAGGACACTGCGGAATTGACCTCGATCGACCATGCTGTGACCCCGGCGCCTCGACGCCGGCGGGGCGGACGCTCGCTGACCATGCCGGCGGTTGGACTCGTGTCGTCCTCGGACACGGCCCAGCGCGGTCTGACCCGGCTCGCACTCGACCTGCACGACGGCCCCCTGCAAGACATGGCGGCCGCCGGCTTCGGGCTCAACCTCCTCGAGCAGATGCTGACGGAGCTCCCCTCGGATACGAGCGAGGCAACCGCGCAGCTCAGCGAGATTCGGCGCGAGCTCGGCGCTGTCGAGGCGACGCTGCGCGAGCTCGCGGCCAGGCCGGGAAGCGGCGAGACGCAGGAGAGCGTCGTCGAGATGCTCGACCGGGAGATCCCGAGCTTCAGGTCGATGTGCACGGCCACCGTGGAGCTCGACCTCGTCGGTTAGATAGAGCCCGAGACGACCTCTCAGAGCATCCTGCTGCAC
>JACDGR010000139.1 GCA_013821525.1 Actinomycetota bacterium | reverse complement strand
CCGTGCGCTGAGGCTCCGGCTTCACGAAGCTCAGCGAAACGCGTCGGCGAGCAGCTCGTACGAACGGCGTCGGGCGGCGTGCTCGTAGGTGATCGTCACGGCCATCGCCTCGTCGGCTCCGTAGTCCGCGACGACAGCTTCGACCCCACTCCGCACACGCTCGGGCGCGCCGACGATCGCCCGCCGCCCCTGCGGCGGCGGCTGCTGCTCGAAGAACGCAACCGCTGTCTCGATCGGCGGAACGCGGATCAGGCGGCCCTGGCGCAGCAGCGTCATCGCCATACGTGAGCTCGACGCAAGCCGCTCTGCGTCACCGTCGGTCTCGGCACAGACGACGGACAACGCGACGCCGACGTAGGGCCGCGAGCGACAGGTCGACGGCCTGAAGCGCGAGCGGTAGAGCTCTGCGATCTCGGCTCCGGCGGGGTTGATGAAGTCTGCGAACACGTAGGGCAGGCCGAGCTCGCCCGCCCAGATCGCGCTCTGCGGCGACGAACCGAGTAACCACACCTCAGGTCGCTCGGGGCCACCTGGCAGCGCAGCCAGGCGCGCCAGTGCATGTCCGGGCGGGAAGTCGTCCTCGAGCAGGGCGAGCAGCTCCGCCAGCTGATCGGGGAAGTCGTCGGGCGTGGGTTGGCGGCGATCTCGCTGCAGCGCAAACATCGTCTCCCGGTCGCTGCCCGGCGCGCGTCCGAGCCCGAGGTCGATGCGCCCGGGATGCAACGCCGCGAGCATGCTGAACACCTCGGCGACCTTGAGCGGGCTGTAGTGCGGCAGCATCACTCCACCGCTCCCGACCCTGATGCGCGAGGTCGTTGCGGCAATCGCGGCGATCAGAATCTCCGGTGCCGCGCTCGCGAGCATCGGTGTGCCGTGGTGCTCGGCCACCCAGTAGCGCTCGTACCCGAGCTGCTCCGTCAGCTGTGCGAGGTCGATCGAGTTGCGCAGCGCGTCTGCGCCCTCGGATCCTTCGGAGATCGGCGACTGGTCGAGAACGCTGAGCTGAAACGACACGGCCGGCCAGCCTAGAGCCTCCATGGGACACGCTCGCGGGTTGTGCGGTCAGGGCCACGCACGCGAACGGCCCGGCGGGGGCCGGGCCGTTCTTGTGGGTGACGCGTGTCGTGGTGGTCTGTGGGTCCTCGAGGCAGCGGGCCGTGAGGATGCCGGCGGGGTTAGGGGCCGGTTGCTGCTGCTAGGGTGACGGTGGAGGTGTAGGTGCCGGCGTAGGAGTTGCCGGGGATCGAGCCGCTGAAGGTCGGGGTGACGTCGATCTTTCCCAGGCCGGTGTTGGCTGCGGCGTTGAAGAACTTCGCAGCCGCCCGGACCGTCAGCGGATAGGTGATCGCGTTTGTGGCTGCGGTGCAGGAGGTGCCTGCCTTACAGGCCGCGCTTGCCGCCGTGATCGTGCCGGGCGCCAACGTGTGGCCGGCACCGTCGGAGAAGCTCGTCGCCGAGACGGTCAGGTTCCAGCCTGCACCCGAGCCGCGGGCGTCAACGACACCGAGGATCGGGGCGAAGGTCGCTGTCTGGTCGGTGCCGTCGAGGGTGTCGGAGAAGGTCGGGTTGGCCGGCATG
The DNA here is from genome assembly GCA_013821525.1 of Actinomycetota bacterium. Taxonomy (GTDB): domain Bacteria; phylum Actinomycetota; class Thermoleophilia; order Gaiellales; family Gaiellaceae; genus PALSA-600. Next base: position 6,546 of record JACDGR010000139.1, on the reverse strand, counting down.
TTCAACGATGCCGGCGGTGCCGCTGACCGTGCCGGTCGGCGTCAACGTCGCCGCCAGAGCCGCCGTGCTCGCTGCGAGCGCCAGGGCCGCAACCGAAAGGGTGGTGATGATCCGCTGCCTCATGATGATCGATCCGCTCCTTGTGCCATGCCGGGCCCTGGGATTCGAACCCGACACAGACACCATCGGCGAGCACGGTCGGAAGCCCAGGAGCAAATCGGTCTGAAAACGGTCTGCTCGCCCCGACGCGCCTGATTACGGCTAAGACAGAGCGGATACGGGCCAGCGCCGAAACACGACGGCGGTGTTGTGACCGCCGAAACCAAACGAATTCGAGACCCCGACCTCGACCTGCAGCTCCCGAGGGACGTTCGGGATGTAGTCCAGATCGCACGCGGGGTCGGGGTGCTCGAGGTTGATCGTCGGAGGCAGCACGCCGTCTCGCAACGCAAGGATCGTGAAGACTGCCTCGACCGCGCCCGCGGCACCGAGCGTATGGCCGGTTGCCCCTTTCGTCGAGGAGACGGGGGTGCGGGCGGCCTTCTCCTCGCCGAGCGCCAGCTTCAGCACGCGCGTCTCGCCCCGGTCACCGGCAGGCGTCGAGGTCCCGTGCGCGTTCACGTAGCCGACGTCCTCCGGCTCGATCCCGGCATCCGAGAAGGCCATCCGCAGCGCACGCGCCGGGTTGTGCCCCGACGGATCGGGGTCGGAGACGTGATTTGCGTCCGACGAGATGCCGTACCCCGCGAGCTCGGCGTAGATGCGGGCGCCGCGGGCGACCGCATGCTCCAGCTCCTCGAGGACGAGCACGGCCGCACCTTCGGCGATCACGAACCCGTCGCGGTCGCGATCGAACGGCCGCGAGGCTTGCGCGGGATCGTCGTTGCGAACCGAGAGAGCACGCATCGCTCCGAACCCTGCGACCGCCACCGGCGTGACGGGCGCCTCGGTGCCGCCGCAGAACATCACATCGGCCCGGCCGAGGCGGATCGCGTCGAGGCCGTCGCCGAGCGCCATGTTCGAGGCAGCGCACGCCGTGCACTCCGAGACGAGCGGCCCGCGCGTGCCGAGCTCGATCGAAACCCACCCCGCAGCGAGGTTCGGCAACGTCTGGACGATCGAGAACGGACTCACGCGTCCGGGGCCGCGCTCTCCGATCTGGATCACCGTCTCCTCGAACGACTTGACGCCACCGATTGCCGTGGCGATTGCCGCCCCGGCACGCTCGGCGATCGCACGAACATCGAGGCCGGAGTCACGCTCGGCCTGGCGGGCAGCCGCGAGCGCAAGGTGCGTGCAGCGATCCATGCGGCGCGCTGCCTTGCGGTCGACGTAGTCCCCGACGTCGAACCCCTTCGCCTCACCCGCAAAGCGCGTGCCGTAGCCAGTGGCATCGAATTGTGTGATCGGCCCTGCACCCGCTCGGCCTGCGAGCAGTGCTGCCCACGATTCGTCGACCGTGTTGCCGATCGGGCTGACCATGCCGAGACCGGTGACGACGACTCTGCGAAGCGCTGCGTTCTGCACGCGATCCAGGCTACCGCCGCCTCATCGACCCGCGTCAGGCGATGGTGCGCGCGAGGGTGTGCTGTTGATCGATCCAGGCGAAGATCGCATGCGGGTGTGCGATCACCGTGCCGTCGGGCAGCTTTAGCGCCGGCAGCTTGGTATCGCCGGTCGCGGCGCGCAGGTCGTCGCGTGAGCCCTTACGAAGAAACGGGATCGGGCTGCCGTGCGCCGCGATCACCTTGTCGTACTCGATCCAAGCAGAGCGCAATGCCTCCTGCACCCGGCGGCACGGATGGATCTTGGGTCCGTCGTCGCCGCCGTGACAGACGAACAATGTCGGCTTGTCTGACATGCACTCTCCTCCGATCTGAGGTATGAGAGCGTACGTGCGTCATGCACCAACGTGCTCAGGAACTACAGCTGATATGGAGTGAGGTTTGTCAAGTTGGCACGGCTCGAAGGCCCGCGGTTGCGGGCCTTCTTTTTGTCGGCGGGGGAAGCGCACCGGCCGTTTGTCGACGCGTCGTGTCGCGGCTGATATGCGCGGGTTGGGACCGCATGACCGGGTGTGCGAGTTGAGAAGCGGAGCCGCTCTCTAGGATCGAGCGTCGCCACGGTGGGCGGCTCGTAGCTGAACCGCGGGTCGCTTCTCGCGCCGTGCGCCGGTGCGCTCTCCTCGCCGAGCCGTTGCTCGCTGGGATGGTTTACTCCATCGTCGCGAGCGCCCAGCAGTGGCCGGCCAGCTCTCGGGCGACCGCGACCGCGACGACCGTTCGCCGCTTGCCGCGCCGCTCGAGTGCCTGCCAGCGTTGGTGGAGGCGGTGGGCGCTTTGGTCGGCGCGGGTGCGTACCGCGGCGGGCTGCCCTTGGCGACGCTTCTCGAGCGTTGCGCTTGCCCGCAGTGGCCGACGCTGGTGCCAGGCCGCCTCGACGAGCAGCCGGCGCGCGTGCGTGTTGCCGGTCTTGGTGATCCCGCCCAGCCGACGCCGCTCGCCGGTGGAGTCCTCGCTCGGGGTCAGGCCCAGGAAGGGCCCGAGCGATTGCGGCCGGAAACGCGTCCAGTCGCCGAGCTCGACCGTCAACGCGAGCGCCGTCAGCGTCGAGACGCCCCGCAGGCAGCAAAGCCGGCCCACCGTCTCGGCGAACGGCGGCTCGGCGGCGAGCTCGACGATCGCCCGGTCGAGCGCGTCGCGGCGCGTCTTCGTCTGCAGCATCGCTGCGTACGATTCATCGAAGGCGAGCGCGAGCGGCCGGCTCGCGAACCGTTGCCGCCGCAGCCACGCGTCATGGGCAAGCGTCCAGGCGCTCGCGTCGTAAACGAGGCCGTGCCGCAACAGCAGCTTCGAAAGGCGATGCCGTGCACGCATCAACTCGCCGCGCGTGTCCTCGCGAGCACGCACCAGATCGCGTGCCGCCTCCTCGTGCGCCTCGGGCACCCGCACCGCGACCAGCTCGCCGAGCCGCAGCAGCCTGGCCAGCCGCTCCGCGTCGCGACGGTCGGTCTTGACCCTTGTCACCCGGCGCGCGCGGGATCTTCGACGGCGCCGCCACCGTGCAAGCGAACCCAGCCGCCATGCACGCAACGCGCGAGCCCGTACCCCGTCGGGCCCGCCTCGTAGGCGACCCGGATCGGCCCCGAGAACTGGCGCAACCACCCCACCGTCTCCACCGGCAGCGTCGGCGCCCGCAAGCCCCGCACCTCGCCACTCCCCGCATCCAACACACCCGCGACGACCTTGCGGGCATGCACATCCAACCCAACCCACGTACCCTCAGACATACCGGCGCCTCCCGTAATTGCGGCTCTACCGCCGCGCCAACCGCGACAGCAACCCGCGCCAACTTACGAGCGAGGCGCCGGGTCACGCTCCATACGGTCTAGGGAGCGCCTGTGGGAGGCGTGTCGCGAAGTGCTGTCCAGCCGAGCAGCCCGGTCAGCCCTTCCAGCTGCTCGTCGGCAATCACGACCCCGCGCTCGCCGATCTCGTAGGCCCAGGCGCCCTTGGCGTGGTTCGAGTCGCGCATCTTGAGCACGCTGATCGCGCGGCGGATCTCCGATTCGATCTCGATGTAGCGGAGCAGGATGACGTTGTGGAAGAGGAAGGAGAGGTGGGCGAGCGGCTCTGGAGTCGGCCCGAGCGTGGTCGTCTCGCTCGTGATCAGAGAAGAGGCGCCGCGGGCGCGGATCGTACCGGAGAGCGCACGCGCGAAAGCGGGGAAGCGTTCGATCTCGCGTGAGGCGAACACGAGCTCGCCGAGGCTGTCGATCGCGACCCGGCGCACGGAACCGTCGGCGAGCTGCGCCCGTACGACAGCGCCGATCGTGTCCAGGTCGAGCTCGCCGGGCGGGACATGGTGAATGGCGAGCTGTCCCGCCTCGCGTGCCGCCGCGATGTCCCACCCGAAGGAGGCTGCCTTTTCCTCGAGCTGCGCCGGCGTCTCCTGAAACGACACGTACAGGCACCGCTCGCCCTGCTCGAGACCCTGCACCATGAAGTGCAGAGAGGCGATCGTCTTGCCTGAACCCGACGGCCCCTGGATGGCGGTGGCGTCGCCCGCTTGGATGCCGCCGTTCATCAGCTCATCGAGCTTGACGATCCCGCTGGAGATTCGTGCTCCGCCCGTCGCTTCGTTGCCCCCGTCGGTCGCGACGGTCTCGAGCCGCGGGTAGACCGTGATCCCCGATTCGCCGATCTGGAACGAATGCTTCCCGGCCAGGTGGCGGGTGCCGCGCAGCTTGCGGATCCGCAGCCAGCGCCGGTCGACCGGCTCGCGCGCCTCATACGCGAACTGGACGATCCCGTCGGCGAGCGAGAACTCGGGCGAGCTATCGATCTCCGCCTCCGCGTACTCGCCCAAGAAGAGGACGACCGCGTTGCTGTGGGCCACCTTGCCGGTCAGGTCGTAGAGCAGCTTGCGCAAGGTCTGCGCGTCGACGAAGTCGCGGAGGGCCTTGGCGCTGTCAATGACGACTACGCACGGCTTGCGCTCGAAACAGGTGCGGACGATCTCGGTGATCACCGAGCCGAGCGGGCCGCTGCCGGGACTGCCTTCTTCCAGCAACAGGTCGCCGAGGTTGATGAACTCGACGCGCTCCTCGAGCGCGGCCGTGTCGAAGAACTCGAAGCCTTCTAGGTAGCGGACGAGCTTGTTGTGCGGCTCGGCGAGCGTTGTGTAGTAGATCGCTTTGTGCTCCGGGGTGGCGGCGGCGAAGCAGATCTGCTGGGCGAGGATCGTCTTGCCGGTCCCCGGTCCGCCCGCGAAGACGACGAGCGAGCCAAGCGGAAAGCCACCGTCGAGGACGAGGTCAAGCTCGGGAACACCAGTTTCGAGTCGTTCCATCAGACGGCATCCCTTCTGCCCATCAAGCAGCATCCCTTTTGCCGAGCGCGCGGGCGGTGTCGAGCAGCGCGTCGGAATCGAATGGCTTGGGCAGAGCGGCGTCGGCGCCGGGAACGGTTATGTTCGCGTTGGCGCTGACGACGAGGATCGGGATCTCAGCCGTCTCGGGGTTGGCACGCAATCGCTCGATCAGCTCGCGCCCGCCCATCACGGGCATCATCAGGTCGGTAACCACCAGGTCCGGCCGAGGAGTCTCCTTCAGACGCTCGAGCGCCGCAGTGCCGTGGTGTGCTTCCACCACCTCGAACCCCTCGGCCTCGAAGATCATGCGGATCAAGAAGCGCATGCTCGATTCGTCATCGACCACAAGAATCTTCTGCAGGTTCGTTGACCACCCGTGCGTTTCCGAAGCAGCCGGCGGACGCGTCGGGTCGGCATTCGCTTCGGTCAACAATACGCTGAATCGGGCGCCTGCACGGTCATCGGCGTCGTACCAAATCTGTCCGCCGAACGCGTCCACGAGCCCCCGCGTGATCGCAAGCCCGAGGCCGGCGCCTTTGCTCCCATCGCGACTGAACTTCTCGAACAGGGTCGGAACGAGCCTTTTCGGCACACCCGCGCCGTCATCGAACACCTCGACGTACACACCGTCAGGAGTGCGGCGCGCTCCTAGCCGAACGTTCGGGCCGCCGTAGCGGTAGGCGTTGGTGAGCAGATTCACGAGTACCTGCTCGAGCCGGCCCGGGTCTGCGACCACCCACACGTCCTCGGGAAGCGCCAGTTCGACCGAATGACCCGGCGGCGGCGGCACGTCGTCGAGCGTGCGCCTGCCGGCGGCGGCAAGATCGACCGGCTCGAGCGCCACCCGGAACCGTCCGGAGTCGATCTGCGCCAGATCAAGCAGATCACCGACCAGCCGCGCCAGCCGATTGCCCTGCTCCCGGATCCGCTCGAGGCATTCATCGACCTGCTCGTCCGTCAGATCCCGACGTCGCGCGACCAGCGTCGAGGCAAGCCCGACGATCACCGTGATCGGCGTACGCAGCTCGTGCGCGACGAACCCCAAAAACTCGCTCTCGGTCTCCTCACTCACGCCAGAAGATCCTCTCATGTGCAATGCCTCCCCCGGCGGGCAGTACCGGGTCTCGCAGCGCTGCGCCTTCCGCTCGTGGTCTTGCTGTTCGTGACCTCTTCGCGGGCGCTGCGACGACCAGGATCGGGTTTATAACCCGCGGGGTGGGGATACTTTCGTACTGTGAACCTGCCCGGCGACCTTGACCAAGTCGCGTCGCTAGGTCGGATCGCTCGCGGTGATGTTGCTGCGCTCGCCGAGATCTACGACGTGTACCAGTCTCGCGCACTATTTATCGCTCGGCACATTGCCGAGGGAGCAGACGCGGCTGAGCAGGCCGTCTACGACGCTTTCTTAGCGCTCTGGCGGAATCCCGGGCAGTACGAGGGCGTCACTGTTGAGCGAACGCTCCTCAGCAGCGTTCACAACTGCGCGGTCGCAAACACCGCAGCGTCACAGGCAGCTAGTAGGACGGAGCATTCGTCCGACGCACATTCTGTACTCACTTCCGATCTACGCGCCCAAGGATTCCTCGGTCAAGTCCTGGGCCTTGATCACGACGCTGAGCGCGCGTGACACTGGCGGACGTAGTGGACTTCGAGACGCGGCAGCGCGTCGTTCTC
>JACDGR010000138.1 GCA_013821525.1 Actinomycetota bacterium | reverse complement strand
GCCACCGTCGGCCGCCCCGGCGAAGGCACCTGCCCCCGATACAACTGAACCTCCCGCTGCCGCTCCCGCATCGTCCCCACCCGACACCTCCACCATCGAGGTGTTGCGACGACCACTTGAATCCACCCAATATCTCGCAATCCGCTACACCGAGCGGCTCGCCGAGACCGGCGCAGTCAACTCGGTCGGCTCGAAAGGCGACTCGTATGACAACGCCCTCGCCGAGACGATCATCGGGCTCTACAAGGCCGAGCTCGTCCGCAACCGCGGCCCCTGGCGCGGCCTCGACGACCTCGAGTACGCCACCCTCGAATGGGTCGACTGGTTCAACCACCGCCGCCTCTTCGAAGCCCACGGCCAGATCCCGCCGGCCGAATTCGAAGAGCTCCACTACCGTCAAAACAACTCAGGCCAACAGGCCGAGACTCAAACCAAACAGCCTGCATGAAACCCGGAGAGGTTCACAGTGAGCGTCAAGGCGTTCATGGGGACTCTTCCCGGTCGCCTTGCGGTCGTTCGGATGCGGAAGCTCCTGCGGGGGTCTCGCGTGGAGCATCTTGTCTAACTACCGCAACCACTGTCTCTGGTCGGCTCTACTACCCGACCCGCCAGGTGCAGAGTCCATTTTCCGAGGGCGAGTGGCTGGTGACGCCTGATCCTGTGCCGAAAGACGACGAGGAACGGTTCCTGCGCGCTGTGCGCCATTGAGAACGCCGTCGCTGCTGTAGGAGCCTCAGGTGTTGAGGAGGATCACGAGTTCCATCGGCAGCACGAGAAACCACAGCGACGATGCGGCGACCGTCAACGCGGCGACAGTTGCCGTCCCGGGCCGGGCAGCGATCACTTGCGTCGCATACACCCTTGTTCTTTCGGCTGCGCCACCGGTTCGCACTCGGTGATAAGCCGTCACCGAAACGGGTGAAACGAGCCCCCTCTGCGACGCCCCGCTCTGAAAACGACCGTGCGTGTTACCGGACGCTGACGCGACCGGTTCTTCGATCAGCCGCCATTGACCAAGCGCCTACGGGTCGGGGAGAGTCATGGTCAGCAATCCACCCCGGTCATCCTTCAGGTCGAGCGGCCCTTCGCACTCTCCGCGCAGGGCCAGTCTCTTTTGCTCGTGCCTAACGATCGGATTCGAAGGGTTGACCGATGCGTGTCTCGTCTTGGGTCAGGTTCGCCACACCGGCCTCACCGAGACACCTCGCGTTCGTCACTTCGCGGGTTCAGCGGTCTTCGGCGAGGAACGCCAGCATCCGCTTCTTTTCGAACGACTCGACGATCACCACGGCCTTCGGATGCGGATCGACACGCCACCGCTCAGGCAACGCCTCCCAGGCAAGACGCTGCGCAGTCTGCTGCTCACGCCAGTAAGCAAGAAGCCTGGTGTCCAAGGCCATGCGGCGGGTGTCGGCACTCGTAACACCGATCTTGAGGCCAGCTCCCTCAAGCGGGCTACTCGAAGGCGGATGAGCTGTGCCTCACGACGGACGCTAGAGGTTCGGATACCGGATCAATCGAGAGGAGTCCGCCGGCGCATCCCGTAGCCGCAAGATGCGCCGGCGGCGGATTCCTCAAGTTCGACGGCTGCAGGGAACGTCGTCGGCGCAAACCTCTCACACCTTTAGGGGCGCCCGCCAGAGTTAAGGGTTGGGGCCGCGGCGCCGATACGTGTCTGTGCGGCGCGTGCGGCCCCGGGACTGACGGCAATCTCTCCCTTCGCCGCGCGCCGCTTCCATTCCTTGTGCCGAGGACGCATACTCGGCCGTGGCGGCGCGCGGTCTGCGGACTGGCGGCAGTCCCCCTTGCCGCGCGCCGCCCTTCCTCTTGCGTCCTGATCGCTGCCTTCGAGCGACGCGTTCAGCAGCTTCTAAACCGCGTCCACGAGCTCGATTCTTGCCGGGGCACCGAGGATTGCCGGGGTGTGCTGTGCCGTCTGGCCTCGCGGGGAGATCCTTCTAGATCAGCCCGCGAGGCCATGCGGTGTGTTTGGTCGTTGACCTTGTCGTCAGCGGCGGCGTTTCGAAGCCGCCGGCGCGGCTTTGGCCGCGCTACGGCGCGGGCGTCGTACAGGGTTGGCGACCTCGCCGGACGGTTCGGCTGGAAGTCCTGCAGCTGACCGCAGGCGCTTCGCGATTTCCGCGATCTCCTCCGGTGCGTAGTCGGGGGCGAAAGCGGCGGGCTCCGACGGGAGGTCGAACGCGGGCCATCCTTCGGGCCGGCCTTCCTCGACGACGAGCGCCTCACCCGTTTCCGGATGTGGGCCGTTGAAGACCGCTGCCAGCTCGTGGTAGTCGCTCTCAGAGAAGCGATAGAGACGCAAGTGGTCGCCACGCTTGATGTGTGGACGGCATTCCGGGATCTTCTCCGTCGGAATCCGCGGCGACGGGAACAGCTTGGTCATGTCGGCGCCAGTCAGGTTCTCGAGCGCGCGGGCGTAGGCCACCTGGTGCACTCCGCCGCGCACGAGGAGATAGCCGGTCAACGTTCGGGCAGCGGGATGCTGGACCGTTTCGTACACACGGAGCTTGCCACTACGCGCAGCGGTCTCGAGGAAGTAGTTGTGGGTGAGATCCTCAATCAGGTCTCCAGAAGAGAAGACGTAGTCGCCGCTCCAGGGACGCCCGTTCGAGTCTTGCGGCAAGGCTCCGAGGCCGCCGGCCAGGAAGTGCTGCGCATTGCGCACCCCGTCCAGACCGGCCAGTGCAGCCGCGGGGGCTTTGGCGCGCGCCTTTGCGGCGCCGGTGAGCATCGTGTTGATCGTTGCGCAGACCAGCTCTACGTGACCGAATTCTTCGGCGGCGATGTTCGCCAGCAGGTCATAGAAAGGCCGGGCGCCTTGGCGGTTGCGGAAGTTGAACGATTGAAAGGTGTAGTTCAGAAACGTCGACATCTCCCCGAAGCGACCACCCAGAAGCTCCTGCACGATCGAGGCGCCGTTCGGGTCCGGGTCAGAAGGCGGCGGAAGCTCGGCAAGTAGCCGGTCGATACGAGAGGAAATCATTCAGGCCCCTTTTTGGATTGCCCAGCACCTCTCCGCGCGCGTTCGGGTGAAACCTTGGACGTCCCTGCCGCCGTTCGCCCGATGCTCCCGGCGAGTTAACGGTCACCGCTCATCCACTTTGTCGCCCGGTTAGACCCTCTTTGTTTCCCTTCGGGTCAACCCGCGTTTTATGTTTGTTGGGTGCGTCGCAGATTTCTCTGGCTGCTTCCGCTGCTCCTGCTTGGCGTGGTCTGTGCTCATGCAGCCGTCAACGTGCTCGTCGGGCCGCCGCCTGATCAAGCGGAGGTGCTCTCCGATCGAGCTTCTGGGCTTGCCGTGCTCCCGATCTTCGTCGCCATTGTGCTCGGCGGGATGCTTGTCTTTTCCGCTTGCGTTGCCTCGAAGGCCTGGCAGTTGGCGGCCCGTCCGTTCGCTGCGCTACCTCCCCTCTTTTTTGCCTTGCTCGAGATCGGGGAGTCCGTCGCGGCCCATCAGTCGCCGGTCGGGCATTGCGTCGAAGCGCCTGCCTTCTGGGTTGGCTTGCTGCTCCAGGCACCCGTCGCGCTTGCCTGTTACCTGGTCGCGCGTCTCCTTGCTCGCGGTAGTCGCGCCGTCAACCGGAGCATTGCAGCGATCGCCCGGCCGGTCATCGCCGTTCTCGTCTTCGCCTGCGCGGCGATGCCGAGGAGTTTGGGCGGCCGCCCGGCCTCGCTGAGGCTGCTGCGGATCCGGGGCCGCGGGCCGCCGGTTGTCTGCGCTCCGCTCGTCTGACGCGCCCAGGGCGCGTAGTCGTTTCATCTATGTGAGAGGAGCTCGAAATGCAGCAACGACGGGTGCGCGCTTCGCTGCGCGCCGGTGCCGGCGTGATCGGTGCGGCTCTGGCTGCCGCGATCTGGTTCGGCGATCTCAGCGGCAGCGGGGCGGGCGAGGCTAAGGCGAGCTCGAGCGCGCCGACGATGGCGGGTATGACGATGGCCACGCCCGCTCAGCACTGGGCTGATGTGGGTGGTGCTCGCTTCAAAAGCGACGGTGTGACACGCACCTACTTCATCAGTGCCGACAAGGTGGTGTGGAACTACGCGCCAGACGCACGCAACGACATCACCGGCAAGCCGTTCGACGACGTCGCGAGAACCTATGCGGCCCGAGGCCATGGCCGGATCGGATCGCGCTATCTGAAGTGCATCTATCGCGGCTACACCGACGCCCACTTCCATCGAAGGACGCTGCGCGGGCCTGGTCAGCGCTACCTCGGTCTGCTCGGGCCGGTGATCCAAGCGGAGGTCGGCGACACGATCCGGATCGTCTTTCGGAACAACTGCCCGTTTCCGACGAGCATGCACCCGCACGGCCTGCTCTACACCAAGGCAAGTGAGGGCGCCCCGTATGCCGGCGGCACAACTCGAGCAGCGAAGCTCGACGATGCCGTGCCGAGTGGGAAGAGCCACATCTACACCTGGCGGGTGCCCGAGCGGGCAGGCCCGGGCCCGGGGGACGGCAGCAGCGTCATGTGGATGTACCACTCCCACGCCAACGAGACGAGCGACACCTACGCAGGGTTGATGGGGCCGATCGAGATCACCCGTCGCGGAATGGCCCGCAAAGACGGCTCACCAAAAGACGTTGACCAGCAGGTCTTCGTCCTCGTGTCGGTGATGAACGAGAACCTCAGCCCCTTCCTGCGGCAGAACGCCAGCACATTCGTCCTGAGAGCAGCAGGAAGCAAGCCAGACGATCCCGAGGACTTCGAGGAATCGAACCTGATGCACTCGATCAACGGATACGTCTTCGGCAACCAACCGATGATCACCCTCCGCAAGGGCCAGCGCGTCCGCTGGTACGTGATGAGTATGGGAACCGAAGTCGATCTTCACACACCCCACTGGCACGGAAACGACGTCCTCGTGGGGGGCATGAGGATGGATGTCGTCTCCCTCCTGCCCGCTTCGATGGTCGTCGCCGACATGGTTCCCGACAACAAGGGCACATGGCTCTTCCACTGCCACGTCAACGACCACATCAAAGCCGGAATGCTCACCCGCTACCAAGTGACGACGTGAGCCGGGATCGCTCCGGGACCGCTAGCCGGGAAAATCTGCGAGCGCACTAATGCAGTGACTGCCGATCGGAGCGGTGAGCGAACGGGCCACCGCTCATTGCTCCGATCGGCCCCGAAGGCCGGGAGCGTTGCTGTCCTCGGCACTGACTGGCCGCAAGCGCCATCGGCGATCTGACCCGCGCCGATTCTCGCTCGGGCCTCAGGTGATCGTCGTCGGTTCGATCACCGGTTCCGGCAGCTTCGGATCGATCTCCTCCAACGCGGCGACGAGGATCCCCGCGACCGCAAGGTTGCGCGACCAGTTGTGGTCGGCTGGGACGACGTACCAGGGGGCGGCCTTCGTCGACGTTTCGCCAAGCACGTCCTCGTACGCGACGGAGAACTCATCCCAGAGCGCTCTGTCGTCCAGGTCGCCGGGCCGAAACTTCCAACGCTTCTCGGGGTCGTCGAGGCGTTCCTGCAGGCGGACACGCTGCTCGTCGCGTGACACGTGCAGAAAGACCTTCACGACCGTTGTCCCTTCGTCGGTCAGCAGCTTCTCGAACCCACGGATGTGGTCGTAGCGCTTGCCCCAGACCTTCTCCTCAGCGAGCTTGCGAACCCGAACAGCGACGATGTCCTCGTAGTGCGAGCGGTTGAAGATGACAATTTCGCCCCGCGCCGGGCACACCTGATGCACGCGCCAGAGAAAGTCGTGCGCAAGCTCCACGGGGCTCGGAGCCTTGAACGACTGCACGCGGCACCCCTGCGGGTTGAGTCCGGTGAAGACGCTTCGAATCACACCGTCCTTGCCCGAGGCGTCCATACCCTGGAGGACGAGCAGCACCGACCTGCTGGCCTCGGCGTACAGACGGTTGTGCAAGACGCCGAGCCGCTCGACCACCTCGGCGAGGCGCGCTGCTCCCTCCTTCTTCGAGGAGGCGCCCACGCGCTCTCCCGGATCGCGGTCGAGGAGGCCCGGGCCGTGGCCAGGTGCGACGCGAAGGTCGGCGAGCAGGGAATCGCGTGACATCGAGCTGATTCTGACCGAATGTAGCGGAGCGGCGCAGGCAACATGCGCCTCGGGCCGGCCAAAACGGGAGGACGCTCGGGCGGCTGTCGCGGACACCTCGGGAAAACTACGATTGCGCGATGGTGAGCTGCCCAGCCTGCGGTGCCGCCAACCCCGACCGGCAACGGTTCTGCGGTGAATGCGGAGCCCGCCTGACCGACACCGCGACGCTCCGCGAGGAGCGCAAGGTCGTGACGCTCCTGTTCGCCGACCTCGCGGGGTTCACCGGGCGCGCCGAGCAGCTCGATCCGGAGGACGTCCGTGCGATGCTCTCCCGCTACTACGCGACCCTGCGCCTCGAGATCGAACGGTACGGCGGCGTCGTCGAAAAGTTCATCGGCGATGCCGTGATGGCGGTGTTCGGTGCACCTGTTGCCCACGAGGACGACCCGGAGCGCGCCGTCCGAGCAGCGCTCGCCATCCGGAATGCAATCGCGGCGCTGAACGACGAAGAGGGTCTCGCGCTCGCGATCCGGGTCGGCGTCAACACCGGCGAGGCGCTCGTAGCGCTCGGCGCGCGCGCCAACGAGGGCGAAGGCATGGTCTCGGGCGATGTCGTCAATACCGCGGCGCGCCTCGAGTCGGCTGCACCGGTCGGCGGGATCCTCGTTGGCGAGGTGACATATCGCGCCACCCAGCGTCTGGTGACGGAGCTCTTCGGCATCGTCGAAGCATCGCCCGAGATCTACTGGTGGCGCCAGGGCCGCTCATTGCCGTACGGAGAGACACAGACGTTTCGCGCACTCGCAGAGATCGTGAAAGCTCAAGCCGGGATCCTCGAGAGCGACAGCGCCGAAGCCGCACACACCAAGCTGACGCGTGCGGTCGCAAACGCGTTGCCCAGCCCCCACGATCGGGATTGGGTCGAGCCACTCCTCGCACCGCTGATCGGAGTCGGCGCCGCGGGCTCGGCGATCAACCGTGGGCTCGAGGCGTTCGCTGCGTGGCGACGCTTTCTCGAGGGGCTGGCCGAACAGCGGCCGCTCGTCCTCGTCTTCGAAGATCTCCACTGGGCCGACGACGGCCTGCTCGACTTCGTCGACCACCTCGCGGAGTGGGTGACGACGGTGCCGATGCTGATCGTGTCGACAGCCCGCCCAGAGCTGCTCGAGCGACGGCCCGAATGGGGTGGCGGCAAGCGAAACGCCACCACGACCTCGCTGGCACCGCTGACCGAGGTCGAGGCCTCGCTGCAGCTTGCGCGACTACTCGGGCAGGCCCTGCTTCCGGCCGACGTCCAGGCAAGCGTGCTCGAGCGCTCGTCCGGTAACCCGCTCTACACCGAGGAGTACGTCCGCATGCTGCAAGACCGCGGCTTCCTCGTCGAGGAGGGAGGCAGTTGGCAACTGACGAACGACGAGAACCTGCCGCTGCCGGAGAACGTGCAGGGGATGATCGCTGCGCGGCTCGACGCCCTGACCGTCCGTGAGAAGGAGCTCATCCAGGACGCAGCCGTCGTCGGCAAGGTGTTCTGGACTTCGGCGCTCGCAGCTCTCGGCCGCCCCGGCATCGACGACGAGCTGACACTGCACGCTCTGACGCGGAAGGAATTCATCCGCCGCGACCGCGACTCTGCGGTCGCAAACGACACGCAGTATGCGTTTCTGCACGTGCTCGTCCGCGACGTCGCCTACGCGCAGATCCCGCGCCCGACACGGGCGACCAAGCACCGGGCGGCGGCTGACTGGCTCGACACCCTGGCGTCCGACCGCGCAAGTGACCGGTCTGAGATGCTCACACACCATCTCAGCGCGGCGTCCGAGCTCGCAGAGGTGACGGGGCAGGACGTCGGCGAACTTCGCCCTCGGCTCCGAGCAGCACTCATCGCCTCTTCGGAACGCGCGGAGGCGCTCTTCTCCTGGCCTGCTGCGCGAGACCGCGCGCGTGAGGCGCTGGCACGCTCGGACGGGGATGTGAGCCAGGACACGGTCAGCGCACTGGCGCTCCGAGTCGCCTGGGCGTCCTTCTGCGTCGGGGACTACGACACCGATGCAGCCGCCCGAGCACGCGACTCGAGCCTGGCGGCCGGAGACGTTGGCG